>JAFQND010000201.1 GCA_017396055.1 Oscillospiraceae bacterium | reverse complement strand
CCGCCGAAGAGATCATCATGCCGTCACACATACCGACCAGTATCGCAAGCCCCTGTTCGATGACCAGCGGGATCAGAAGCCGGACGAGCATTTTATCGGTAAACAGCCTTTTCGGCTGTATTTTTTCCATGAAGATGCCACCTTTTTACATTATCTCCCAATGAGTATATCACCGAAGCGGACAGATTGCAACAGTAAACTAGTTTTCTGTCTGCTTGACATCTTTTCCGTAAGGGAATATAATATAACGACATATACCAGAGAGCAAAAGGAGGGTAACCATGCATATCACCGAATTTGCCCGGGAGCTGACGGAATATCTGGTCACACTGCCCGGCGTTAAGGAATGCCGGCTGTACGGAAGCCTCTGCACCGGAACATACGATCAATACTCGGATATTGATATCCAGCTGGACGTCTCAGGCTGCGACAACGGACGTTTTATTCTGAATCTTCCAAAATTTATGGAACAAAAATATGGGCTGATTTTTTATGACTATGCACCGAGCCTTGCACCGGACAAATATGTGGTCTCATTCGCACTGGACGGAGTACATCCGTTTCGGATGGTGGACATCGGTTGTACCGCCATGCCTCACTGCGGCAGTGTTTCCCGCGAAGAGCTCTCCGCCCGCAACGACCGCTATGGCCATCTTCTCAAGCTGTTCACCGCCAATCTGAAACATCATCTCCGGGGAACGGATTGCCGGAGCGATATCCTGCGGATGTACGCAAAAGTGTACGATGACGGCTGTGATTACAGCGACCGGCAGATGCTCGAACAGGTTCTGGATTGGCTGGACAGGAACGCACTTGTGAATCACCGCCCCTTTGTGGAAGCGCTGCGAAAATATCTCTGATAAAAAGTCTCCTGCGGGAGACTTTTTTCTATTCGCGACCAAAATCTTGACATCGCCCCCGGAATGTAGGATAATAAATATGATTAGATTTCTTTTCTGACGGAGAAAAAACATGCGTAAAAACGAAAAAAATGTCTTTCTGACCCTGTTGAATATCTACTGGCCGGTGTTGCTGTTCGGCGGCATTCAGCTGGGCTTTACCCTGATCAGAAGAGGTACTGCACCGCTGGAAAAGTGGCTGGACCACATACTGAACGATCCTTTCCGGGACCTCGCCTGGTTCATCCTGCTTTGTGTGATCGTTCTGCTGACCCTTTTGCTGATCATCCTTCGGTGCAGCGGCAAAACTGAGACTCCTTCCGACCGGGAAGAGCAGATCGTCGACGTGACAGACACCTATGCCGACGAAGAGGAACGCTTCCCCGGACTCAACTACCGACTTCGCCCCGAAAAGCGCAGCGGTGAACCCGCTCTTGTAGAACGGGTCTTTATTCCCCGCACCGTCTCTGCCTCTTCGGTCCGCCGGACGACCGATACCCTGCGCCTGACCGCAGGCGGAAAAGAAAAACTTGCGGTCCCCGTAAGACCCGGCACTCATACCGTTCATCTGGACGGCTATACCGTAACGTTGACCGTTGAAAAAACCGGTCTGGAAGACGTCACAAGAGAACTTCCCAGGCTGTAAGGAAAGAGGAAAAAATTACCTGCAACCTTTTCCCCGCTTAACAGCATTTTATAGAGAGAACCATCGCGCATGACCTGCACCGGCGGATGCATATTTATGTATCCCACCGCATTTCTGCGGCGCCGATCATTTCCGGGAGGACGCAAACTTGAATCACAAATTTCTCAGGGCGGCAGCCGCCGTCTTTCTGACAGCTTCGCTGGGACTCGGTACTCCGCTCGCCGCGGCGGCACCGGAAATGCCCGCAGGTGCTCCTGCAAAGGAAACGCTTGCGGCTCTTTACGAAGCTGCCCCGCTGCCTGCTGACAGCGATGTGGCTGCAGCCTGTGTCAACGCAGCCAAAACAGACGAGACCCGCGCCATGTGGATCGCTTTTCTGGACCTGAAGCCCATTCTGGTCGGCCAGAGCAAAGAGAACTTTTCCGCCTCGGTGGATGAGATGTTCGAAAACTGCAAAAACGCCGGCATGAATACGGTCATCGTACAGGTAAGACCCTACGGCGACAGCTTTTATCCCTCTGATTTCTTCCCCTGGTCCGACTATGCCTCCGGCAAAATGGGCGAGGCGCTGACCTTTGACCCGCTGAAGATCATGGTTCAGAAAGCTCACGACATGGGGCTGAAGATCGAAGCGTGGGTCAATCCCCTGCGTGCCATGACCGAAACGCAGATCACCGAGGTCTCCGACGAATACCCCATCCGGCAGTGGTATGACTCTGAACGGAAGAAGGAGAAAAATCTCTTTGTCACCGGCGGCAGACTCTATTTGAATCCCGCCTCTTCCGAAGTGCGCGATCTGATCGCGGCGGGCGTCGCCGAGATCGTACGGAATTATGACGTCGACGGTATCCATATCGACGACTATTTCTATCCCTCCGGGCTGGAGTTTACCTATGATGCCGCACAGTATGCCGATTATCTGGCCAAGGGCGGCACCCTCTCTCAGGGAGACTGGCGCCGGAGTCTTACATCCAAAATGGTGCGTCAGATCTATCGCACCATCAAAACTGTCGACAAGACCGTGACTTTCGGTATCAGCCCCAGGGGCATCAACAGTCAGACCTATGAGCTTTTATATGCCGATGTGGCACAGTGGGTCCAGCATACGGGCTATCTGGATTATGTGGCGCCCCAGCTCTACTACGGCTTTGAGAACTCCACCGCTCCCTACAGTGAAACGCTGAAAGAATGGAGCGAAATGGTCACCGAAGACAGCGTACGGCTGATCGTCGGTCTTTCGCCCTATAAGATCGGTACGGAAGACCTTTATGCCGGTGAAGGAAAGAATGAATGGCTGGAAAACGATGATATCATCGCCCGTCAGATCAACGAGATGAGAAGCTATGAAAACGGCGACGGTGTGATCCTTTTCCGCTATGAACAGGTTTTCGGCAATCCGTCACAGGCCATGGAAAAAGAAAAAAGTAATTTTATCGCCCTTTTGAAATAATGGAGGATCGGGACATTGAACAGCTCTAAGACAATCAAAAGAATCGTACGCCTCCTGGCGCTGCTGATGACCTTCTCGCTGATTTTCTGCAGCACAGCTTCTGCGGCAGGCGGCTCTTTCACCCGCATCATCAAAAATGTGGAACCGAAAATGCAGACTCTTGTTCTGCCCGGCGAAGACGTCACCATCCGCGCGCTGGCTCACGAAGACGCCACTGTGATCGCAAGTGTCGCCGGCCGAAATATCGCTCTGGACGACACCGGAGAAGGTTCCGGAAACTACAGCTGGTTCGAAGGATATTATCGTGTATCCAAAACCGCTGCCGAAGGTTCTCTGGGCGCTATCACCTTTACCGCATGGCTCGATGACCGTGCCGAGACCCGGACTGCTCCCGGCCTGACGGTGGGCAAGCTGGATGTGACTGTTCCCGATAAACCTTCCTCCGAAGGAAGCGGCAGCGACGGCAGCACTGTCAAGCCCCAGTCGGGTGATATGATCATCGTGACCTCGGATTATGCCGATGTCTATGTTCCCGTGGAAAATGACCGCGGTGAGGAGTACTGCGCACCCTATTATTACCAGCTCCCCGCCGGCACCATCGATTATGTCAGCGAGGATTCCGAAGGTTCGGTCACCTGTCTGCTGGCCTCCGGCCGCAAGGTGAAATATGCCGACATCAAGACCTACTCCGGTAAAAACCCCGGCGACAACGAGATCAGCAAAATCACCGCAGCCTCCTCCGGCGGCTATACTTCCATCAAAGTTTCCGGCCTCTGGAGCGTTCCCTTCAATGTGGAAGCCAAACCTTTCACCTATAAAGACAGCACCAACACTGTCAGCTCCTTCTCCCCCGATAAAGTGGTCATCACCTTCGACTATACCACCGATATCTCTGCCGGAACCATCCGCTTCCCCTCTTCTTCCTGCTTCACCGAAGCAGAAGTTTATACCCGTGTCAGAAACGGCATTGCCCAGGGTGTGCTGGAGCTGACCCTCGCCGAAGAAGGCAAATACTACGGCTGCTATGCGGAATACACCGATATGGGTGAGCTGACCCTGCGTTTTCTGAATCCTGTTGATGACCTGGAAGGCGCACGCATCGTCATCGACCCCGGCCACGGCAGTATGAAGAATTCGGTCACCCAGGATATCGGTGCCTCTGCCAATGGTGTACAGGAGCATATCCTGAACCTGGACAAGGCTGAAGCCCTTGCCGATGAACTGGAGAGCCGCGGTGCCGAGGTCTATGTCCTCGATACCTGGAAGAGCACCGAACTCTATTCCCTCTATGCCCGTCTGGATGAAGCAGTGGCCTGGGAACCTCACCTGTTCATTTCGGTCCATCACAATACCTCCTCTGCCAGCACCAGCGCAAGAGGCGTTGAGGTATTCTACAACACGCCCTTCTCGGTCAACCTTGCAAAAGAAGTGGCAAACAACATCTTTGATGCTTATCAGGAGATGGACTACAGCTCCTCCGCCATCAACCGCGGCCACAAGTTCAGCGAATTTGCTGTGACCCGCAACAAACAGTTTGCTTCCATCCTGATCGAGTATGGCTTTATCACCACCGCTATCGAAGCGGAAGTCCTTTCCGATGAAGATAACCTGCCTATCTTTGCCGCCTACACCGCTGACGGCATCGAGGCTTATCTCGCCGGCTGATATCGTCCAATAAACCTTGAAAGGGGTAACATATCATGATTTTTGACAAACTGAAAAACGCTGCCTGCTATGCCGGTCTGTCCGACAATTTCCGCAAAGCCATCGAATTTATGCTGAGCAGAGATTTCTCTCTGGAGCCCGCCGGCAAATATGAGATCGACGGCAAGGAAGTTTATGCCACACTCTCTGACCAGACCAATATGCCTGCAGAAAAGGAAAAATATGAATGCCACCGCAACTATGCCGATATCCAGCTGGTGCTGACAGGCGGCGAGCGGATGTTCTATACCGAGATGGGCAACTGTGAGAACTTCACCGAGTACAACGACGTGAAGGACATCTTCTTCTGCACCGCAGAAAAGGGCATTGACCTCTGCTTCTACCCCGGTGATTTCGCCGTATTCTTCCCTCAGGACGCCCATATGCCCGGCATGTGCCTCCCCGAAAACGCCAGCAAGGAAGGTCTTGTCACCAAAAAGCTGGTCATCAAGGTCAGAGTATAAGTAAAATGAGAAAGGCGGGCCGATGGCTCGCCTTTCCTGTTAATCAATATCCCTCTTTTCGTTTTCCCAAGGAGAAAATAATATGGAACTGAATGATATTTTTATGATGTATAATACTCGTCTGCCGGTGCAGTATGAGATCAAAGACACCAGCCACGGTGAGGACGATTTCCGTCAGGCAATCATCGCGGAATGGCCCGACCGCAAGCTGGTCATTAAGCTGGCATCCAACGATTTTTCCACGCCCGAACGAGTGTGCGGCTGGCGGAACACCATCGAGGCTTACCGGGAGCTGGGATATGACTGCCCGCGGATACTTCCCGATGTCAACGGCAATTTTGCCGGGACAGTGGAATTTGACGGCAAAAGCTGCACTCTGTTCGCGGAGGAGTTCGCCCGGCATCGAATCGGCGGAGACGAATCCAAGCGTGACGGGAACGGCAGATATCTCTGGCACGATGATGCCATCCGCAGTATCGGCAGAGTCGGTGCTGCAAAACTGACCATTGCAGATCATCCTTCCGGAATGTGTCTGTTCGAAACATACTCCCCTTCCGACGAAACCGATGAAGTCTTTGAGAGCGCACTGGACTTCAAGTCACTTATGGAAGAGAAGTATCCACAGTTTGGAGAGCGGTTCGCTGCTATCTGGAGCGCATATCTGGAAAACATGAGAAAACTGGAGAAAATCTATTCTTCTCTGCCCCGATCGGTATTTCAGGCTGACCTAAACCCAACCAATATCCTTGTGGATGACGATAACCGGCTGATGGGCATGTTCGATTTCAATCTCTCCGGCCGCGAGACAGTACTGAACTATCTGTTCCGTGAGGCAATGGTATTCTTTTACGAAGACGTGATTTTCCGGTGCGAACTGGACGAATATTCCGCTGTTTTTGACCGGAAAGATGTGGCAAAAGCGGCGCTCGAGTCGCTGGAATACAATATCCGCGTCATGAAGGAAGTATATTCCTTCTCCGAAGAAGAAATCGAGGCGGCACCGCTTCTCTATCGATATCTAAGGACCTTCTGGTGGCAGCCCGCTTATCTGCTCTCTCAGCTCGAAGAAGATACTCAGAGGGTGGAGGAGATCCTCGATTGGTGTGAGAAAGTACTGACCGAAGAGATCGATTTCAGATCCATCATGACATAATTTTTCCAACCCAATGAACCTTTTTCCCCTTTTTGACGTCTGTATAGGTGAAAGGAGGCGAAGCGGTTGAAAAGTTTTGAACAGCTGCTCGGAGAAAACAAGGCTGCGGTCGAGCGGTATGTGAAATTCAGACTGCCTTCCGGAGCAGACACCGACGATGTCCTGCAGGAAGTATATGTCACAGCATACCGGAAATTCGGTCAGCTGAAAGACCGGACTGCTTTCAAAAGCTGGCTTCTTGCCATCGCCCGGAGTCGCTGCAATGACTGGTACCGGAAACAGGCAAAACTGCCCGAGGTACCACTGGATTCGGTGCCCGAGCCGTCCTATACCCTTTACGGACCGGAAAACGCAGTGCGTGAAACGCTGGCTGTGCTCCCCGAACGGGAGAAACAGATCCTGTGGCTCTATTATTTTGCCGAACTGTCACAGGCCGATATCGCAAAACGGCTGGGCATCCCGCAGGGCACCGTCAAGAGCCGGCTCCATACCGCACGCGAACACTTCCGAAAACTCTATCCCTATCCGCAAAAAGGAGAAAACATCATGAAAAAAATCCCCGAATTCCTTCCCGCATATACCATTGAACCCTCGGCTGAAGCCCCCTTCCCTGTCAGATGGGAGGAGCTGATGGGCTGGTTCCTTGTCCCGAAGCTGGGCGAAGAGCTGACCTGGGGCATTTATGACTACCCTTCCCGCCGGTGCAGCTGTCTGTTTGAGATGAAGGTCACCGGGAAAGCATCGGTCCACGGCATTGAAGGCGTCGAGATCATCGCAAGAGAGACGCCCGCCGACGATACCCCCGAGAAAGATGTGATCGCGTCCGAAAAGCTGGAACGCCGTTTTGTCGCACAGCTGACCGATACCCACTGCCGGTATCTGGCGACCATGTACCACGACGGCGACACGAAAAAATACTTTACCTTCCTGGACGGCGAAGCCTTCACCGACAACTGGGGCTTCGGTGAGAATAACTGCGGCAATGAAGTGAACATTGCACCCAAAGGCGATATCACAAGAGAGGGAAATATCATCACCGCCGCCGACAAGAAATTCCTTCTGGATGTGGTGGG
>JAFQND010000200.1 GCA_017396055.1 Oscillospiraceae bacterium | reverse complement strand
TGAGCACTTTTTTATCTTGCATGTTTATATTGGGACTCTGTCCCAAACTCTGTTCAAGGTGCTTTTTGAAAAAAGCACCTTGAAAATCCGCAAAAACTTTCGCTGTTACCAGTACTTCTTCAGCTCACAGAGCGAGTGGATGATCCAGTCGGCGCCGCCGTCGGTGCCGGTATTGCCTGAATCAAAGAAACAGCCGAAGACGCCGGCATTCTTTCCCGACTGCACATCAAGGGGACGGTCGCCGATCATGACGGTCTCTTTGGGATCCATGCCGTATTTTTCCATCAGATAAAGGATCGAGGCAGGGGAAGGCTTGCGGTCAAAGGCAGTATCTGCGTTGGTGACATATTCGGTGAAGAAAGCATCCATGTCCCATCTGTGCATATGGTCGTGGGCGGTGGTGCCCCGGTGGGTGTAGATGTAGTTTTTTCCGCCCCGTCTGACGATCTCTTCACAGAGCTCCGCAGCCCCTTCCATCGGAATAAGATATTCCGGCTCCAGCTCCCGCTGAAGTGCACGGAAGCGGTCGATGGCCTCATCGGGCAGACCGAATTTTTCCTGATAATAGGCACAGGCAGAGGGAATGGTGATGATCATGCGGCTGAAGATATCCTCTTTGTCTGTCGTATGGCCGTATTCCTCCAGCGCCCGGCGGAAAGCCTCGACGATGGTGGGGTAGGAATTGAAAAGAGTGCCGTCAAAATCCCAGATGAAATGTTTGAGCATGATAAGGATCCTTTCTTACAGCTTGATCTTGGTCCACTTTCCGGTGGAGAACCGGGCATAGTTGAGCGCCATACGCAGCGCCTGGTCAGCAAAGAGACCCAGCCATGCGCCGATAACGCCCAGACCGACAGGATAACAGAGCACCCAGCTGAGGATCGGACGGATGGCAGCGATGCTGATAAAGGAGGTGCGCGCCACATATTTCGAGTCGCCGGCGCCTCTGAGACAGCCGGTGATGATGACCTGCAGGATCTGGAAGGGGACCGATGCAGCCAGAATGATCATCAGATCCTTGCCGATATCGATGACCTCCGCGTCGGTGGTATAAAGCATCAGCAGCGGTACTCTTGCCGCAAAGAAGAGAATGAACAGCGCCGCAGCAAAGAACGCCGCGATCCGCTGGGTCACGTAAACATAGAGCTGTGCCATGTCGGGCCGCTTGGCGCCGAGGCTCTGGCCGACCAGCGAGGAGGAGGCGATGCTGAATCCGTCGCCCACCGCAAAGGAGAAACTGATCAGGTTCATACAGATCTGATGCGCAGCAAAGGGAATGGTGCCCAGAGAGGCAACCGTCTTGGCATAGGTGAAAAAGCCGATGCGGATGAAAACCTGTTCCACCAGCGCGCTTCCGCTGACGCTGAAAACGCTGGACATGGTGGCTTTGTCCGGCAGCCAGGAGTGATCGCCCGAGAGGTCGAGGTATTCTGTCCGCTTCCATACCGATCTGAATGCCAGCGCAAGGGCCACGATATTGCCCAGCACGGTCGCGATACCGGCACCGATAACGCCCAGCTTCGGGAAGAACCAGATACCGTTGATCAGAAGGAAGTTGAAGATAACATTGACCACATTGGCGGCAATGTTGG
This sequence comes from Oscillospiraceae bacterium, assembly GCA_017396055.1. Classification (GTDB taxonomy): domain Bacteria; phylum Bacillota; class Clostridia; order Oscillospirales; family Ruminococcaceae; genus Faecivivens. The sequence continues at coordinate 641 of JAFQND010000200.1, read as the reverse complement.
TGGTCATCGAGATGCGGGTGTTGCCGACGCCGCGCTGTGCGGCGTTGATGGTCAGACCGATATTCGAGAAGAAGGTGCCGAAAACAAGGATCTGGAAATAAGAGGTGGCATCGCCCAGGATCTCAGGCTGTGCGCCGGCAAATGCCATCAGCGGTTTTGCAAAGACCATACCCAGCGTACAGATCAGCAGCGAGGCTGCCGCGTTGAGCAAAAGGCACTGTTTCAGACACCGGCGGGCGCCTTCTGTATCTCCCTGTCCGCGGCGGCGGGCCACAACAGCGGTAACACCGGCGTTGAGCGAAAAGATAACTGCCACAAGGATCATACGGGGCTGACCGGTGATGCCGACGGCCGAAATGGCCTCGGGACCGATGGTGCCGACCATCATGGTGTCTATCGCCGAGATCAGCGATACCAGCACTGCCTCCACAATGGAGGGCCATGCGATCCGAAGGGTGTTCTGATACACCTGCCTGTCGGGGGGGAGTTCACCGTGAAGCTCATGTTTTTTCATCATGGCCTGACAGCTGAAAAATCTGCGTATCAGCTCTGACATATTACCGCGTCCTTTCTGCAGGTTGACCTGTAAACTAAATTATTATCAGTATATCATTGTTCGGAATAAATGTCAAAAGCCCTCC
>JAFQND010000199.1 GCA_017396055.1 Oscillospiraceae bacterium | reverse complement strand
TGTTACGCCGACCGAATTCCAGCGAAGATATATCTCTACAAAGTGAGGGAGCACAATGAAGACGATACAAAAAGCCTGTCCCGAAGACAAACCGGACATCTACCGCCTGTTCTGTGAGATGCTGCGGGATATTTACGGTAAGGACGCACCGCATTACGATGACAGTTTTCTCGATAAATATTTTTCCGGCGGAGCAGATCTGATCCTGCTTGCTAAGGAAGGAGAAAAAACGGTTGCTTTCCTTTCGATCGAGGAACACCGCGAAGAGTATCATTATCTTTATCTGGATGATTTTTGTGTGCAGGAGGATTTCCGTGGACAGGGCATCGGTACAGAGCTTCTGAAACAGGCGGAAGCGATCGCCGCCGCAAGAAAGATCGGCCTTATCGTGCTGCATGTGGAGCGCTCCAACAAACGTGCCGCCAGGCTCTATGCTTCACTGGGCTATGAAGAATTTGGCGCATCGGACAGCCGCATCAGAATGATCAAAAGGCTGTAAAGATATTTATATAAAAATTTTTCCGTGTGATCCTTGACTCTCAACCAAGCTTCAGGTGTATCCTGCAGCTGTAAGGTCCTTACAAAACAGAAACGGAGGTGTTTTCATGCAGATCGGCGAGTTTGCAAAGCTGTGCGGCACACGTATCTCAGTGCTGCGGCACTATGACAAATGCGGGCTTCTTGTACCGGTTCACACCGATAAACTCACTGGTTATCGGTATTATGCTCCCGGTCAGGCAAAGATTTTCCAGCAGATCACTTCGCTGAAGGATGCCGGCTTCTCGCTGTCCGAGATCCGGACTCTGCTGTGCGGAAAAGATACCGCACTTCTTTTTGCTGCTAAGCGAATCGAACTGCTGGAGATGCTTCAGAATCTGCAGGAAGCGGAAAAACTGATGTCCGGAGGAACAAAAATGGAAAAGAGAGTTATTATCACAGAAAATATCGATCTGCCTTTCGTCAACGATGAGGCGGTCATCGGAAAGTGGAAGATCCTCGGTGTATATGCTGAAAAAGAGGATTTTTATCTGGAAAAACCTGCCGGCGACTATGAGATCAAAGAGTTTTATTTCCTGCCGGAAGGCGAGCGCTAAGGGGCCTTCAGCTGGACGAAGGGAAAGATCCTGGTGGACGAGGGCGACGGCAGCAGCTATGTTGAACCCTATAAGCTGGAGGAACTGGATGGCAGAAAAGTTCTCTTTGTGGAACATAAGCCCTATGAATATCGCCTGACCGGCAAGACTGACTGGGTCGTTATGGAAAAGGTCGATTCAAAGCGGTATACTCCCCAGGAGATCGCCCGCAAGGACCGTATCGATCTGCCTTTTGTCTCCGATGAGGCGGTCATAGGCAAATGGATCGCTCACGGATTCTGTGTGACAAAAGAACAGTTCACCACCGAACAGGAGCCCCTTGACGATCTCTATTGGAAGAGCATAGAGTTTCTTCCCGGCGGCAGCTGTATCAGCGATTATGCCGACTGGCACATTGAAGGCGACGAGCTGCAGACCTGGACAAAGGGATATCTCCTGCGCAAATGGAACAGCTGTGCCTGTGCCTATGAGCTGAAAACAGTGGACGGCATCGATTATCTGATCATCGAATGGAAGAGCGGTGACTATCGGTGGGGCGGCTTTGACACCAACTATTATGTTTTCACAAGAGATTGAAAATTCTCTTTTCCGATGATATAATAAAGAAAAACACAGAGGAGCGATCGTATGACTTTCCCCGACCCTGCCAACCACCGGCTCATTCAGAAAGCCGCAAAGGATACCATCGAATATATCTGCGGCATCATTCGTCCGGGTATGCTCCTGACGGAGTTACGCGCCCGCTGCGAAGAAAAGCTGATGGAACTGGGTGCAGATTCCTTCTGGTATTATGACGTCGGAGCGTTTGTTTTCTCAGGCGATGAGACGGCGCTTTCGGTTTCCGGCAGAAACTATATGACTTCCGAACGTGTTATTGCAGAAAATGATATTGTCTCCATCGATCTGAGCCCGCAGAAAGACGGTTATTGGGGCGATTATGCCCGGACGATCATTCTGGAAAATGGTGGGGTAAAAGCGGCTGAAGAAGTTGCTGATCCTCTCTGGCACGATGGTTTGGCGATGGAGGCTTTGCTCCACCGGGAGATGGCGGCATTTGTATCGCCCGAAACCACTTTTGAGGAGCTATATCTGCACATCAACGGCATCATCACCGCACAGGGCTGGAAAAACCTTGATTTCAACGGCAATCTGGGTCACTCCATCGTCAGAGAAAAATCCGACCGCATCTATACCGAGCGGGGAAACACCCGCACCCTCGGCGAAGCCGGTATGTTTACCTTCGAGCCGCATATCGGCAAAGAAGGTTCGCCCTATGGCTTTAAGATGGAAAACATCTATTATTTCAAAGACGGTGTTCTGAAAGAACTGTAAGGGGGAAATTTATGATCCGGATAATGACGATAAATGATTATGATGCGGTCTATGCCCTCTGGCTCTCCTGCAAAGGCATGGGACTCAATGACCTTGACGATTCCCGTGAGGGCATCAAGCGCTATCTAAACCGCAATCCCAATACCTGTTTTGTCTGGGAAGAAGAGGGAAATATCGTTGGCGTGATCCTGACCGGTCACGACGGCAGACGGGGCATGATCTATCATACCGCTGTTCATCCCGACTATCGCCGCAGAGGTATCGGTGAAAAGATGGTGGAGGCTGCTCTGAATGCTTTGAAGAAAGAGGGCATTCACAAAGTCATGCTGGTGGCATTTTCCCGCAACGAATCCGGCAATGCCTTCTGGGAAAAACAGGGTTTTACCCTTCGCACCGATCTCAGCTACCGTAATCGCACACTGACCGAAATGGTCCGCATCGATACCTGAAACAAAAAAGGACGGAGATTTGCTCTCCGTCCTTTTTGCATCTTTGGATCACTTGATGATGGATTTGTACAGCAGGTTGAAGCCGTTGTCCTTAATGGCAGCTTCAAGAGCGTCGGTGTTGACCGAGTTGATGCCGACGACCATGGTGCTCTTGCCGTTATAGCCGCGGTAAACAGCCATATGAGTGATGTTTGCACCGTATTCGCCGATGATACCGGCAACTTTGGCCATCATACCGGGCTCGTCATTGGCCTCGATGGTCATGCGGGTACCGGGGTCACGTGCGCCCAGAATATCGATAAAGGAATCGAGAATATCACTCTGGGTGATGATGCCGACCAGCTTATCGCCGTCAACAACGGGCAGGAAGCCGATGTCATGGTCACGCATCAGGGTAGCGGCCTCTTCCAGCAGAGCGTTGGGAGAGATCGTGATGGGGTTCTTGGTCATGATCTTGCTGATCTTGGTTTTGCTCAGCAGATAAGTGATCTCGCCGACGCTGAAAGAGGTAGCTTTGGAAGGAGAAGCATGAGCCAGGTCTTCCTTGGAGACAACGCCTACCAGTTTACCTTTTTTGACAACGGGAAGACGCTTGACGCCGTACTGCAGCATGACTTCCTGCGCGTCAGGAATGTTCTGATCAGCAGAGATAACAAAGGGGTTTGCGGTCATTTTATTTCTGACAAACATAACTTAACCTCCCAGGTATGCTTTCTTGATGTCATCGCTCTGTGCCAGTTCTTCGCCGGTACCGGAAAGTACGATGGAACCGGTTTCCATGACATAGGCGCGGTTGGCGATCTGCAGAGCCATGCTGGCGTTCTGTTCGACCAGCAGGATGGTGGTGCCGCTCTTGTTGATCTCTTTGATAATGTCGAAGATCTCAGCGACCAGCAGAGGAGCGAGACCCATAGAGGGCTCGTCGAGGAACAGGATCTTGGGACGGCTCATCAGTGCACGGCCCATGGCGAGCATCTGCTGCTCACCGCCGGAAAGGGTACCGGCGATCTGTCTGCGGCGGTCGGCCAGACGGGGGAAGCGGTCATAGACCATTTCCAGGTCCTGTTTGATGCCGGCGCGGTCGCGGCGGAGATAAGCACCCAGCTCCAGATTTTCCAGAACGGTCATGTCGGTAAAGACACGGCGTCCTTCAGGTACCTGAGACATACCCATTTTAACGCGGTCCTGTGCGCTGAGAGCGGTGATATCGTTGCCGTCCAGCAGGATCTGACCGCTGGTGGCTTTCTTCAGACCGGAGATAGTGCGCAGAGTGGTGGTCTTGCCGGCGCCGTTGGCACCGATCAGGGTGACGATCTCACCGTTGTTTACGGTCAGCGAAATACCCTTCAGGGCGTGGATCACGCCGAAATGTACATTCAGATCTTTGATCTCAAGCATTGGCTACATCCTCCCCCAGGTAAGCTTCGATAACGCGTTTGTCCGACTGGATCTCAGCAGGAGTGCCGTTGGCGATGATCATACCGTAGTCCAGAACAAAGATGCGCTCACAGACCTTCATGACCAGAGACATATCGTGTTCGATCAGAAGGATAGTAACTTTATAGTTCTCACGGATCCAGCCGATCAGCTCGGTCAGACGGGCAGTCTCAGCGGGGTTCATACCGGCTGCGGGTTCGTCCAGCAGCAGCAGAACAGGATTGGTGGCCAGTGCACGGGCGATCTCCAGATGGCGCTGTTCACCGTAAGGCAGGTTCTTTGCCAGTTCATCTTTTTTGTCCTCGAGACCCATGACTCTGAGCAGTTCGAGGCTCTTTTCCTTCAGACGCTTTTCTTCACGGACAAAGGAGGGAAGATGAAGGAAGGAAGACAGAAGACCATAGCGAACATCTTTGTGCATGGCAATGCGGACGTTGTCCAGAACGGTCAGATCCTTGAACAGACGGATGTTCTGGAAGGTACGGGCAAGACCCATTTCGCAGATGGTGGAAGGCTTCAGGCCGGAGATGACCTGATCACTGCCGCCGCGCTGCAGGGTAACAGTACCGGCAGTGGGCTTGTAAACACCAGTCAGCAGGTTGAACAGGGTGGTTTTTCCTGCGCCGTTGGGACCGATCAGACCGACCAGCTCGCCCTGGTCAAGATACATGTTTACATTGGAAACAGCGGTCAGACCGCCGAAGGATTTGGTCAGTTTTTCAACTTTCAGAATGCTCATATCAGTTCTCCTCCTTCTTGGATTTCTTGTGGAAGAGACCGTTCAGCTGCTCGCCGGCGCGTTTGAGCATGGCGAGAGAGAATTCCCTGGAACCCATCAGGCCCTGAGGACGGAAGATCATGATAACGATCAGCAGGATCGCATAGATGACCATGCGCAGGTCGGTCCAGCTGGCAAGCAGCATCGAGATCAGACCCAGCACAACAGCACCGACGATAGAACCGGTGATCGAACCCAGACCGCCGAATACGACGATGACCAGAATGTCAACAGACTTGGCAAAGCCGAAGGTGTCGGGCTTGATGATGGGGAAATAGGTGGCATACAGAGCACCTGCAATACCGGCACAGAAAGCACCGATGATGAAAGAGGTGACTTTATAGCGGGTGATGTTGATGCCCATGGATTCGGCTGCGATCTCATCTTCGCGGATAGAGATACAGGCGCGGCCGATGGAAGAATGCAGGAAGTTGACGATCAGTACAGTGATGCCGGCAACAAACAGGAACAGCCAGCTCCAGTTGACGAACTTGGGCAGGTTGGAAAGACCTGCAGCACCGTTGGTGATCTCGATGTTCTGGAAGACGATACGGATGATCTCAGCCATACCGAGGGTGGCAATAGCCAGATAGTCGCCCTTCAGACGCAGAGTGGGCAGACCGACCAGCAGACCGACTACAGCCGCAGCAGCGCCGCCGGCCAGCATACCAAGCAGGAATCCGGGAATGCCGGGTACCCGAAGGGTAACGATCGCACAGAAATAAGCGCCGATGGACATGAAACCGGCATGACCCAGCGAGAACTGACCGGTAAAGCCGGTGATCAGGTTCAGGCTGACTGCCAGGATAACGTTGATGCCGATGGTGACGATGGTTGCAAAGTAGTAGTCATTGAGAATACCGACAGAAATCAGCAGCTGAACGACGGCGTAAAGAACGATGATACCGCCGAACTTGCGGAAGGCGGGTTTTTCCATAAGGTTTTTCACTTTCATGTCTTTACACCTTCTCTCTGGTAGCTTTACCCAACAGACCGGAGGGCTTGACGATCAGAACGATGATCAGAATGGCGAAAACGATGGCGTCCTTGTACATCGAGCTGCCGTAGCCGGAGACGAAAGTCTCGACGATACCGATGAAATAACCGCCGATCATAGCACCGGGAATAACACCGATACCACCGAATACAGCTGCGACGAAGGCCTTCAGACCGGGCAGGAAGCCCATCAGAGGGTCGATGGAGTTGTAGTAAACACCTACCAGAATACCGGCGGCGCCTGCCAGAGCAGAGCCCAGCGCAAAGGTAAAGGAAATGGTAGTGTTGACGTTGATGCCCATCAGTTCGGCTGCGTCCTGGTCCTGAGAGGTGGCGCGCATGGCCTTGCCGATACGGGTCTTTTTGACGATGATCTGCAGCAGGATCATCAGTACGACAGTGACTGCCACGATCAGGATCTGCATCGCCTTGAGGGTGACGCCGCCGATGTGGAAGGACTGAGAGAGAATACCCTCCAGGGGGGGATAAGTACGGACGTCGGCTTTGACGAAGTACATCATGCCGTACTCCAGCAGATAGGAAACGCCAATAGCAGTAATCAGAGCTGCGATACGGGTGGCGTTTCTCAGGGGTTTATAGGCGACCTTTTCAATGACAACGCCCAGGATCATGCAGGCGAGCATCGAAATGCACAGCGAAGGGATCAGCCCCAGATGCAGGAAGGTCATGCAGGCATAGCCCACATAAGCGCCAATCATATAGACGTCGCAGTGTGCGAAGTTGATAAGTTTGATGATTCCGTAGACCATGGTGTAGCCCAGAGCGATCAGCGCATAAATGCTGCCCAGGGAGAGACCATTGATCACCTGTTGCATAAACTGTTCCAAAATATCCTTCTTTCCGCCGCGAATGCGGCTTTGCTCAGCGGATTTTTGTTAGGAAAAAGCCGGTGATAAAACGAATTGTAGGGGCAGATACGGATCTGCCCCTAACAAATGCAGTTTTGTTTGAAAAATCAGCTTAGCCGATCTTTTCAGCGCTTACCTGTACACCGTTTTCCAGTTCGATAACAACGATGGACTTAACAGCGTTGTGGTTTTCGTCGATGCTCAGAGTACCGGTAACGCCGGCAAAGTCTTCGGTAGAAGCCATAGCCTCTTTCAGAGACTCGCTGTTCAGGTTCTCGGTGCGTGCCAGAGCGTCGCAGACCAGCATAGCTGCGTCATAACCCAGAGCGTTGAATGCGTCGGGCTCCTGGCCGTACTTAGCAGAGAAGTCAGCGATGAAGTCCTGAACCAGGGGGTCCTGGTCGAGAGAGGAGTAGTGGTTGGAGTAGTAAACGTCGTTCAGGTTCTCAGCACCGGCCAGAGCGACCAGGTCGGGAGAGTCGAAACCGTCAGCGCCCAGAACAGGCAGATCGATACCCAGCTCGCGAGCCTGCTTGATGATCAGGCCAACCTGCTGATAGTAACCGGGGATGAAGATAACTTCTGCACCCTTATCCTTAACGTTGGTCAGGATAGCGCTGAAGTCTTTGTCGTTGGTGGTGTAGGATTCTTCAGCAACGATTTCGCCGCCGGCAGCGGTGAAGGTCTCGGTGAAGCTCTTTGCCAGACCCAGAG
>JAFQND010000198.1 GCA_017396055.1 Oscillospiraceae bacterium | reverse complement strand
CGTTATCGTCTTCCAGCCTGAGCTGAGAAGCGCTCTGGAACGTGTTGGTCGTACCAAGGTCTGGCACAGTGAGTCTGCTGTGCGGCGCTCCACTGTCTGGAGCCAGCCTATCGATGTGATCTGTGAGGCAGCACAGCGTCTTTCCATTACCGCCACCGGCGCACTGATCGTTATCGAACGTGAGGTCAAGCTGGGCGACCAGATCCGTACCGGCGTCATTATCGATGCCGTTCCCAGTACCGAACTCTTCGGTAACATCTTCTTCAAGAACACACCCCTGCATGACGGTGCCATGATCATGCGCGACGGCAAGATCCATGCGGCTGCCTGCTTCCTCCCCAAACCCAAACAGGAAGAGGATATCGATAAGAATCTCGGCTCCCGTCATCGCGCCGCCATCGGCATCAGTGAAGTCTCTGACTCTGTCACTGTGGTCGTCAGTGAAGAGACCGGCGGTATCTCCATCGCCGTAAACGGTCGCCTGATCCGCAATTTGTCGCTGGAAAAGCTTCGCACTACGCTGGAATATTATCTGATCCCTCAGGTAAAAGAAGAAGCCAAAGAGCGCAAACCCTCTCTCTTTAAGAGAAAAGAGCGGACCGATAAAGAGAAGGGAGGATCCGAAGAATGAGAAAAGCTGCCGCAACGGATAAAAAACGGATCACTCTCAATGACCTTTTCAACAACAATAAATTTGTTGCTGTACTTTCTGTCATCTTTGCAGTACTGCTGTGGTTTTCCATCTATCTGGCTGATAAGCCCAACTCCAATACCACTGTCAACGGTGTTCCTGTTACGATCAACTATGAAAACTCCATGGCGCAGAGCCTGGGACTTGAGATCATCGACGAGATCCCTCTGACGGTCGATGTTGCCGTCAGCGGAAAGCGGTATAAGATCACCCGTCTGGATGAGTCCAATTTCAAAGCACAGGTCTCCCTCGCTTCGGTCTCCAAGGCAGGCGAGTATACACTGCAGGTTCAGGTGCTCCGCAACGAGAGTGACTCGGAATATGAGATTATCAACTGGACTCCCGCACAGGTGACGCTGCGGTTTGACCAGATCATCACCAAACAGTTCCCCGTAGAGATCACCGCTCCCGGTCTTTCTGCCGACAACGGTTATCTGATGGAATCTCCTTATGCTGACGTGGATTATGTCACCGTCAAGGGCCCTCAGAACGAGGTCAGCAAGATCGAGCGCTGCGTTGTCAATCTGCCCATCGAAAAGGCTCTGACCGAAAGCCTTACTGCTGTCGGTACCGCCACTTTCCTTGACAGAAACGGTGCTTCGATCATCAGCGATAATCTCATCTGTGAGAATTCGAACATCTCGATCACCATTCCCATTTACAAGACACGTCAGCTGCCCCTGAAGGTGGAGTTTGTCAATATTCCCAAGGGATTCCCCATCGACCAGCTGAAGTACACTCTCTCCCGCAGCACCGTGTTGGTGGCTTCTCCCAGTGAGACGATTGACAATATGGAGAGCATCACCATCGGCCCCATCGATTTCAGAACGATCGATATCGGCAGCGAGATCCCGCTGGAAGTGGTACTCAATGCCGGCTTTAAGAATGTCGAAAATGTCAGTGAGATCACTGTCACCTTCCCGTCTTACGGCCTGACCTCCAAGAATATGGAGCTGCAGAACTTTGTCATCGAAAATGCACCTGCCGGCTATGAGGCTGAAGTTCTGACCGGTAAGCTGCGCGATGTCCGCATCATCGGCGACAGCAGCGTGCTCAGTGAGCTGACTCCCGAAGATCTGGTAGGTTCCATCGACCTGTCGCAGTATTCTGTCTCCAAGGGTCAGTACAATGTGGCAGTCAAGGTCTATGCTCAGGGCCGTGTACTGGCTTGGGCAGTAGGCGAATACTCGGCTGACATTCAGGTCACCGAAAAAGAGTAATGCAAAAGGGCCGCCAGAGAATCTCTGATGGCCCCTTTTCATCGGAGGAAATATGATCCTTATCAACAATGTCAAAACTCCCTTTGGCGCGCCGGAGGAGTCCATTGTCGAAAAAGCGCTGCGCATGCTCGGCGCAAAACGTGCTGAGGTAAAAGAAGCCTGGCTTTCCAAAACCTCATTGGATGCCCGTGACCGTAGGAATATCCTGGCGGTCAGCACAGTAGCCGTCCGTCTGCATGGCGGAGAAGAGAAAAAAGCGGCGTCTGTCAAAGATGCCGTCTATAAAGAGGAAAAACCTTTTACCGTCAAAAAGGGCAGGGAAAAACTGCCCGGGCCCATCGTTATCGCCGGTTTTGGTCCTGCCGGTATGTTTGCCGCCGACCTGCTCAGCAGGGAAGGTTATCGCCCCATCGTCCTGGAGCGGGGATATTCGGTGGAAGAACGGGTCAAAGCGGTCGAAAAGTTCTGGACAGAGGGCGTTCTTGACCCAGCCTGCAATGTTCAGTTTGGTGCAGGCGGTGCCGGTACCTTTTCGGACGGTAAACTGACCACTCGCATCAATGATCCCTTATGCGGCTATGTTCTGGAACAGTTTGGTGACCATGGTGCTCCCAGGGAAACGCTTCGTCGGGCAAAACCCCATATCGGTACCGACCTTCTGCGTCAGGTCGTTGCTTCCATCGACAGAGAGATCAGAAAAAACGGCGGTGATGTCCGCTATAATACCAGATTATCCGGTCTGAAGATCGAAAACGGTGTCCTGAAAGGCGTTTCCACCGACAAGGGAGATCTCCCTGCCGGTCAGCTGATCCTGGCTGTTGGTCACAGTGCCCGTGATACCTTCCGGATGCTTCTTGATTCCGGCGCTGCCATGGAGCCTAAGCCTTTTTCTGTCGGCGCCCGTATTGAACACCGCCAGACCCTGATTGACCGGGGGCTTTATGGAGAAATGGCCGGTCATCCGGCACTGCCTCCCGGCGAATATCAGCTCTCTCACAGGGTGGGAGACCGGGCGGTCTACACTTTCTGTATGTGTCCCGGCGGATTGGTAGTTCCGTCCTCGTCGGAAGAAGGTCAGGTGGTCACCAACGGTATGAGTGAATACCGCCGCGACCGTGACAATGCCAACGCTGCCGTTGCCGTTTCGGTAGACAGCCGTGATTTTGGTTCCCATGTGCTTGACGGTGTTGCTTTCCAGGAAGAACTGGAGCACCGCGCTTTTGAAATGGGCGGCCGCAGTTATCGCGCTCCCGCTGTCACTGTCGGCAATTTCCTTGAAGGAAAAACAGGCCTTGATCTGAAAACGGTGACTCCTTCTTATGCCCTTGGCGTTGAAGCAGGTGATTTTGGTCGTCTTTTTCCGAAACAGGTCACCGATATGCTCCGTACCGGTCTTCGGCTTTTTGACCGGAAGATCAAAGGCTATGCTTCCGCTGATGCAGTGCTGACCGGTGTCGAAACCCGAACCTCCAGCCCCGTCCGCGTGCTGCGCGGCGAGGATTACGAAGCTTTCGGCATCCGTGGTCTTTATCCCTGCGGCGAAGGCGCAGGTTATGCAGGCGGTATCATGAGCGCCGCTGTGGATGGTGTCCGGATCGCTCTTCGCATCATGGAACAGTATGCTCCGGAGGAATGATGCATATGGATGAAGAGATTGTTCTCGTTGATATTGAACAGCAGGAGAACGCCGCTGCTGTGGGTTATATCGGCCGCGGAATGATTTTCCGTCCTGCCGGAAAGGAACTGGTTTCTCTGGCTCCTCCCCGCAGCGAAGCTGCCCGCACACTGGAAGATGCGGGGCTTTATCCCTGTAATGACCGGAATCTTTCTGACTTCCCGTTTTATCCCGTGCCTTCTCTGACTCTTTTCGGTGAAGATGAAAACGGTACGGTTTACGGGATGGTCGGCGGTCCTGACGAAGATGCTCCGGTAGGATTTGTCACAGCAGAAGGGGAGTATGGTATCGCTGCCGAAAATGTCGGCGTGTTCCTGCAGCTTCTTGCCTGTCCCGGCTGGCAGAAAACCGCCCGGGAAAAGGGCGAACCGCCTGCTTTTGTACTCTATCCGTCCCGCGCCGAAGCAGAGAAAGAATGGCGTTTTGCCGATCTTCTCGACCGTATCTGAAAGGAGGATCATATGGAATTCATCCACGGAAAAGATCTCTGCCGGCAGTTTTTCACCGGCATCGTACAGCCCCTTTTACAGGTATATTTTCCGACTCTTTCCTATTCCGCCGGACTTCTGGGCTACGGCTCGGATGTTCTGGGGTATGATGACCTCACCTCCACCGACCATATGTGGGGACCCAGATTTTATCTCTTTCTGAAAAAAGAGGATCTCTCTCTTGCGCCCGCCATTGAGAAAATGCTCAGTGAGAATCTTCCCACCACCTTCTGCGGCTGGTCGGTCAATTTCTCAGAGCCCGATCCCAATGATAACGGCGTCCGTCATGCTGAATTTGTCGATCGCGGACCGGTACACCCCCTTTGCTGGATCGAGACTCTCGAAGACTTTTTCGAGCAGTATATCGGCTTTCCGCTGGACGGTACACCGGATTTTGCCGATTGGCTCAGCTTTTCTGAGCACCGCCTGCTGGGTCTTGCACGCGCTGAGTTTTATCGGGATGATCTGGGAGCTGCCGAAAAACTGGCACCCTTTGCCGCCTATCCCGAAGATATCCGTATCTGGCTGATGGCTTCTCAGTGGGCGCTGATCGCCGAAGAACAGGCTTTTCCCGGTCGTTGTGCCATGACCGGCGACACTCTCGGCAGCCGTCTTGCCATTGCCCGGATGGTTTCCCGCATGATGCGGATCGCTTTTCTCTGCGCAGGGGAGTATGCCCCCTACAGTAAATGGTTCGGTACCGCTTTCAACCGTCTGCCTCTGCCGATCGGACTTGCCGAGTCCCTTTCCGATGCTACTACAGCACGGAAATTCCCCGAGAGAGAACAGGCACTTATCCGCGCTCAGCTTCTGACAGCCGAGCTGCAGAACCAGACCTTTTTCGGCGCCGAGCTGACTGTGGAAAAATACTTCGGACGTTCCATGCTGGTGGTCCATCCCGAAAAGATGGCTGACGGCCTCGTGGAGAAACTGGGTGATTCGCCTCTGACAAAACTGCCTCTCTGCGGCGGTATGTCCGAACTGGAAAATCTTACT
>JAFQND010000197.1 GCA_017396055.1 Oscillospiraceae bacterium | reverse complement strand
TGCCTGCCGGCAAAGCAGGAAATTCCAGCCCATATTGGTGTTGATCACATCCATAAATTCCTCGGTTGTCACCGTCAAAAAGCTCTGCCGGATACCCAAATTGGCGGCATTCAGCACAAGACAGTCAAGCAGATAGCCGCGGCTGCGGATGTCGTCAAATACGGCTTTGATCTCATTTTCGTCCAGCTTGCAGGATAGGCTGTAGCCAATGGCGGTTACGCCGTATTTGCTTGCAATTTTCTCTGCGGCTTCATCAGCGGACTGCTGACTGCGGCTGCAAATAAATACATCATAACCCTCTGCGGCAAATTTTTCCGCAATACCAAAGCCGGTATTCACCGTTGCACCGGTGATAAAAACACTTTTTCTCATCTGTATAGCCTCCTTAAAAATAGAACTCTGTCTTTGCAGGACGAATATCCGTCAGTGCGCCGGTGTAGTGCCGCAGGGTGTGGGGCTGATAAGGATGGGCAAGGCAGGCTTCCTCGTCGATCTCGATGCCGAGGCCGGGCTTGTCGGGGATGGTGATATAGCCGTCTGCGTATTCCAGCTGTTCGTTGGTCACATCCTTGCGCCATTCCACGTCGCTGTACATGATCTCGAGGATAGAGAAGTTGGGACAGCAGGCTGCCAGCTGCAGAGTCGCGGCATTGGCAACGGGACCGGAGGGGTTATGAGGGGCAAAGGGAATGTAGTAAGCATCTGCCACAGCAGCGATCTTTTTCAGCTCCATGATACCGCCTGCGTGGGAAATATCGGGCTGGATATAATCGGCGGCGCGCATCTCAAACAGATCCTTATAAGATTTGAGGGTATACAGCCGTTCGCCTGCGGAAATGGCAACGGGAGACTTGTCTCTGACTGCCTTGAGTGCCTCCAGATTGTCGGGAGGAGTGGGCTCCTCAAAGAACATGGGGCTGAACTGTTCCAGTTCTTTGGCGATCTTGATGGAGGTGGGGACATTGAAGCGGCCATGGCCTTCGATCAACAGGTCTACGCCGTCACCGACAGCATCTCTGACCGCTGCGATGCACTCCAGCGCAGTGTTCAGGTCACGATTGGAGATCTCCAGATAGGATTTGCCGAAGGGATCCCATTTCATGGCGGTGATGCCGCGTTTGACAGCAATACGGGCCTTTTCACCGAATTCTGCGGGAGTCTTGGCGCCGGCGAACCAGCCGTTGACATAGATGCGGACCTTATCATGCACCTTGCCGCCCAGCAGCTGATAAACCGGTACGCCCAGATGTTTGCCCAGGATATCCCAGAGCGCCATCTCCACAGCGGAAAGAGCGCTCATCAGTACAGCACCGCCCCGCCAGTAGGCATCACGGTAGATATCGTGGAAATGCTTTTCGATATCCAGAGGGTTCTTTCCTACCAGATATTCTTTGATATGCTCCACAGCGCCGAGAAGAGCTTTTTCTTTATATTCCAGTGTGGCTTCGCCGACACCGGTCACGCCTTCATCAGTATACACCTTGACGAACACCCAGTTGGTACGAAAACAGTCCACGGTAAAACATTTTACATCGGTAACTTTCATGTTCAGGTCCTCCGTTTACAAAATGATCTCTTGATAAATTTCCGGGACAACTTTGTCCTGACAGACAAAATCATCAGCAGAAAGATCGTCAAACATTCCTGTGTGCAGCGGCACGATCTTTTCAGCTCCCGCCCGCTCGGCAAAGCGCGCAGCATCTTTCATGTTCATGTTGTTCCCCACTCCGTTGACCGGCAGGAACAGCGCATAGATATCGCCGGGAAGATCGGCAAAAACCGTTTCGTTGTATAGGGTATCACCGGTCACATAATATTTTCTGTCACCGTCATCAATGATCACGCCGATGGCATGATCGTCGCTGTGCTCTGCTCTTACGGCGGTGAAGCGGACGCCTTTTTCTGTCCAGGAAGTATGCCGGTTGAAAAGCACATAATTGTTTCCGCCGCCGATTTTCCGCACGTCATCCCAGACCGACCGGGGACAGAGAACGGTCATTTCGGTTTCGGGCGTGATAAAGCGCCGCACTGTTTCAGGATCATAATGATCCAGATGGACATGGGTGAAGATCATCATATCCGGACGGATGTCAAAGAGCTTTTCATCCACCGGAACTCTGCGGTGTTTGGCGGGATCGATTTTTCCCACGCTGTCAGAAAGATACGGGTCGATCATGATTTTCATCCGATCAGTCTCAAAGAGCAGTCCCGCCTGACCAAGATAAGTAATTTTCAAAATTTTCCGTCTCCTTATTGCTTTTGTAAAACCACCTGTGTTATGCTTATGATAGCATAATTCATCCATTCTTACTTTTAAAATGCTATCGAGTTTTTTCAATATTTTCCACTGAAAGAAGGTGCCGGATGAAAAGCGAACTCCCCGCCATCCTGAGCGCGGGTCTCTTTGAAAGTATCAAACGGTATCCCAGCGCGCCTGTCTCCCGTATCAGAACGGTAGAGACCTTTGAACTGGAGTATTATTTTGAAGACGGCGGCATTTCGGTCATCGACGGACAGGAATATCCCATCCGCCGGGGCAACATTCTGTTTGCCAGACCGGGGAATATACGTTACAGCCATCTGCATTTCACCTGCCGCTTTCTTCATTTTCTTGTGAATGACCCGGCGCTCACCGCCGTTCTGGAAAATCTTCCATCTGTTTTTCCCGCGCCGGATCTGAGAAAAACCGAAAGCTTTTTTACAGACATCATCGCGCACT
>JAFQND010000196.1 GCA_017396055.1 Oscillospiraceae bacterium | reverse complement strand
AGCATCGTTTTCCAGAAGCAGACGCAGAGCGGCTACCTGCCACTTGGCGCTGTCCACACAGGCTTTTTCCACGTCGACGACACGGTAGTTATTGCCGTGTCCCAATCCTTCGGCGCCGCCGCAGTAGGGGTGGACGGCGGGCATGATGCAGCTCAGGTCGCCCATATCGGTGCTTCCGGAGCCGAAAGAGTCGGTCACTTTGCATTCATGCTCGGGAATGATGGCATCAGCCGCGTCTTTCATCAGTCGGATCATGTCCTTGTTGTTGATGAGAGGAGCATAACCGGGGATATCGATGATGTCGATATTGGCACCGAGGGACAGAGCTGCACCGATGAGGGCACGGTTGACTTTTTTGTTGGCAGCGATGATGCCGTCAAAGGTACTGCCGCGGACATAGCTTTCCAGCCGGACTTCTTCGGGGATGGCATTGACCATGTCGCCGCCCTTGGTGATGATGGGATGGACACGGATGATGTCAGATTCCTTGAAGGTCTCGCGTACGGCGTTGACGGCATTCAGACCGCAGTTTGCCGCATACAGGGCATTGATGCCGCCCCAGGGGGCGCCGCCTGCATGAGAAGCTCTGCCTTTATAGATGACATTTTTGGCAAGACAGCCTACGCTGCCGGAAATGACGCCGGTGCTGCCGGAAGTGTGTACCATGAAGGCAATGTCCACACCGTCAAAATAGCCGCGGCGCAAAAATTCGGGCTTGCCGCCCATGTATTTGATTCTGCCTTCTTTTTTCAGCCGGGTACGATATTCGATCTCCAGCAGTTCTTCGGCAGGGACCAGGCAAAGACGGATGCTGCCGCTGAGACCGTCCAGCATACCCGGCTCTTTCAGAGCAGCCGCAATACCCGCCATGGCTGCGCACTGGGCGTGATGACCGCAGGAGTGGGCTGCACCGGTGACGGGGTCAGCATTGGGATGAGCAGGGCAGATGATGGAGTCCAGTTCTGCCAGTACCAGGATCTCGGGACCGGGACGTCCGGTGTCGATGCGGGTATAGAAACCGGTCAGGTCTTCGGCGCATACCAGATCATAACCCAGCGAGCGGAAGAGTTCCTCCATATATTTGGAGGTCTCGAACTCTTTATAGCCGGTCTCGGGATGCTGCCAGATAAATTTTTCGGCATCAAAGATGAGCTGACGGTGTTTTTCCACTGCGGTTTTGATTTTGTCCATGATCAATTCTCCTTGCTGAGGATTATTTCGATATCTTCATCTTTACGATGATGTGATGGCTTTTCTTTTTCTCTGTTTTCCAGGTCATGTGGAACTGTTCCGGCATGGTCACGTGGTACTGTTCCGGTTCACCTTCGTTGAGGTCAACGGGGAAATAGTCGATGATCTCTGCAGCGGTGTCGATGCCTTCCAGGGGACAGATGTCCAGGCAGATACCGTTTCGGGTAAGGAAAGCACCGTTTCCGTCCGCTTCCGGGCGGCTGAGCGAATGGAGCAGCCAGTCGAGGGTCACCTCATTGTCTGCCTCGACAAAATCTTCGACCATCAGAGTCCGTTCATCGGCATCCATCGTCAGCTTTCTCTTCCAGTTTCTGAGAGCGGGATGGGCATCATCAAGATCAAGCTCTGCTGTATAGATGCTGCCGTTCTGGTGACATGCGCCCACAGAGCCGATTGTCAGATGGCTGCGGGTCAGCTGCCCTTCACCGTCCACGAGGATACAGTTATGGGCAGCAGTGGTGTTGGTCCACTGGAAATGATGGATCGTACCATAGGAGCGTCCGAAATAGCCGGAAGGGCTGATCAGAGCCGTTCCTTCATAGAAGAGCACAAAAGAACCCTGGTCGGCGTGGGAGTGGCTGAAGGCGCCGTAGCGGCTGGCTCTGGCCATGACAGCCATGGTGTCCTCGCCGCCGGCAATATGGTTTCTCATGCTGACAAGACCGGCATACGGGAAGGTCTGCAGACAGGAGGCTTCACCGGTGATGCGGCGCTTGTTGTCTTTTCGCACCGGCAGGAAGATATCCAGCAGATGAAGAAGGAAAACATCCGGCTGGGGGATGCTTTTTTCCATTTCGACCGCTTCGGCAGGTCCGAATTTTTCCGCATAGATGCGGAAGGGATCCTGTGCCAGAAAACCAGGCCATTCTTTGTTTTCGCTGTGACACCAGTATCCGTCGCCGAAGGGCTTGATCTCGGCCGCAGGATCATTGAAATGGATGAGATAATGGGGCAGCCGCTGATAAAAGGGCCGGTCCAGATAGCTGGTGCCCATAAAGCGGTCCACAGCATTGAAGAAGGGAAGGTACCATTTGGTATAGCTGCTGGCATAGAAGGGACCTTCTGCCCAGCCGCCGTCAGGACCGCCGTAGAAGGGGAAAATACCGCCGTAGATCTCCACCGCCGTATCCAGCCAGCATAGCAGCATATCTTCAGGGAAGCCGGTGCCTTTGAGCACCATGGCGGCATTGCCCAGGTAAGCAGGCAGTCTTCCCACATGGGAGTTTCCGGGATTCGCCATGAAGTCGGTGGCTGAGAGGCGTTTTTCACACTGCAGCGCATAGGCGGCAATGGCATTTTGCGCGAGCTTTTTCTCTTCTTCGCTCAGAAGATCATAAATAAGGTCATAGACCGACGGCAGACAGCGGGCATTGCTCAGACCCAGCTCATCGCCGTATTTTCCGCCATGGAGGGCACATTCTGCGGCGGGGTCCCAGCTGCATACCTCGAGGAAGAGAGCTTTCGCATGGGCAGCTGCCTTTTCATCCCCCATAAGCTGCCAGCCAAGGGCACAGGCAACCATGTTCCGGTCGACGAAATCGCGGTGACGGCCGAAATATTCCCGATAGGGCAAAGCTTCCGGATCGGTATTGAACCGGGGCGCTTCGGGAATGCCGTCTTCATAGGCGAGCGCAATGTTGCGCTTGAGCACTTCGATATCGGCAGTATGGTCCTTTACGAGACCGGGGATATCCTCTTTGCAGAAGAGATGGAAGGGATGGAGATCGACGGGAATGGAATCATAGATGGCCTGGCTGTCGGGACGGATAAACTCCACCGCATTTTCAGCGATCGAAAAGGCGACCCATCCGCGTTCTGCCTCACCGGAGGAAAGGTTCCATTCATACTCTCCTGCGGGGAAAACCACATCCGGTACGATGTAATTCCGTTCGGTATGACCTTCCCAGAAAAAGTCTTTTCCCTTTACGGTGACGGTATATTCCGCATAGCCCTCTTCCTGAAGCCAGACAAAACAGGGCGGTGTTTCCCAGATCATTTCACCTGCGGCAGGTGAGGGAAAGACCTGATGGGGGGTAGTGCGCTGCTGCAAAAGTTTTTTCATTATGTTTCGTCCTTCTTTTCGTGAGAGAACCAGACATATTCTCCGGTCACGGGATCGATGCGGCCGATCTGTTTTGCGGGAGTACCGGCCATGATGGCATAGTCGGGAGTGCTCTTTGTCACGACAGCACCCGCGCAGACAAGATTTGCTCTGCCAATCTTTACGCCGGCGGTGACAGTCACACTGCTTGCCAGCCAGCTTCCTTTGCCGATGACGATGCTGTTGTCATAGTCATGTTCGGTCCGGGCGGAGAAACATCCGGTGGCAGGGTCGAATTTGTGGTTTCCTGCGGCGAGAGAACAATGCGGTCCGATCAGACAATCATCTTCGACGGTCACATTGCCGTTGAGATAGCAGTACAGGCCGATAAAGACGTTTTTGCCCACCTGTCCGCGGGGAATGCGGATGATGGCGCCGGGGGCGACCATGACTTCGTCGGGGAAGCCCAGCATTTCGGCACGGCGCTTGTCATCGATGCCGTTATCCGACCAGTTGGCAAACCGGGTCAGCCTGAAAAATTCTTCGTCTGAGATCTGCAGTTCTTTGAGTGCTTCAAAATCCAGTTCCATGTCAGTTACCCTTTCGTATGAGCTGCTCTGTGGGCACGGCAGTTGTTGAAATAATCGTCCAGAAGGAGTATATCGAATTCTTTGATGATGTCCATGACGGTGCGGTCGTCGCCTTCATAACTCATCATGACCACGCCCACATGACCGGGGTCATAGATCTTGAGTTTTTCACCGTATTTTTTCTTGGCGGCGAAGTATTTGGGTGCGTTCAGGTCGATGTGCACCAGCTTATAATCCAGATTGACGGTGCCGGTGGTGAAGGGATAATAGTTTGTCGAGGTCGCCACTGTCTCGCCGAAGGGATTGAGGATCCGGCTCTGGTCATTGCAGATGGCTCCGGCAAAATAGCTCTGACAGGTATAGGCCCATTGTTCCTGTTTCAATCCGCCGTGATACATGGACGAGAAGATGATCAGGTCGGGTTTCTGTGCGGCATAGCGCGCCAGCAGTTCGTCATAGTTCAGATCAAAACAGATGGCACAGCCGACCCGTCCGAAATCCAGCTCAAAAACCGGTGCTTCGGTGCCGTAGGCGATCTCGCCATTGTCCAGTTCGGAGGGAACAAGGTGGTTTTTGTCATAGATACCGACAATCTCGCCGTCCCGGCCGATGATCTGGGTGGAGTTGCGGAAGGGGAGTTCTTTTTCTTCCGGCAGATAGCGGCAGGCGGAATAGGCGATATAACAGTGATTTTCTTTTGCGACCTGGCGATAAAAGTCACGGACGCGGTCGCCGCGGTGACGGTAATATTCCTTGCGTTTTTCCATGGGCAGGGCCGGCAGCCGGTCGCATGCCTCCGGCAGAACGATCAGGTCGGGCTTGTCCGGCAGCACATAGTCGAGATTTTTCTGTAAATGTATGAGCATTTCCTGCACCCAGTCTTCGGGGCCGCCCGCGGGCATATGGGTCAGCGACGGCTGAGAGAGCAGACTGATCTTTGCGTATTTCGCCATGATACCGCCTCCTTTTTTCTCCATTATAGCCCTGGAGATGGGATTTTTCAAGGAGAAAAGCAAAAACCGGCACAGGGCCGGTCGGGGGTTATTCCGGTGTCAGTTCCAGTTTCAGCGGATGCGCCAGATAATCGGCTGTGGAAACATGGGCGGCGATATCTTCCGGATCGGGCCATGGCTTTTTGGAATAGTAATTCGCCCGGTACAGCTTTTCAACCGTACCGCCCGCGAAACAGGCAAAGGTATCCTCCTGCCCGTAATAGACTGCAAGATCAGTGCCGTGGGTACCGGCCATATCACTCAGGGCACAGAGGACGGGATCCAGATGGAATCCTGCCGTTTTTCCACCGTTTTCGGTATGGTTCAGGGACAGGAGGGCAATGATCTGATCCTGCTCGTCCAGAATGGGGTAAAGCTGATAATCTCCTTTCACGATACCGCCTTCGGAGAGGACATAGACCGGAATCTCCGAGCCGAGATAATAGCAGCGGTCAGGCTGCACATCGATCCCGTATGCCGGCTGTTTCGCATGGGAAGAAAGGGAATCCGCGGCGTATCCGGCGGCGATCTCCTGTGCAGAACGGGAATCGGGTTCCTCCCGGCTGCATACCAAGCAGAATACAGCCATCAGAACCACCGTAAGCAGCGCAGTGATCTTTTTCATGCCATCTACCTCCTCTGGACAGAATCCTTTCATCTCCATCATATCACGCGGTATTTTTCCCTGTCAAGAAAAAACCGGCTCCCTTCCGGGAACCGGTCTTTCGGTTATACGTCGAATCTTGCCATATCCTCATAGGTCTGACCTTTGACGATGACGCGGGAAGCGCCGTCTCTGACCATGACCACAGGGGGAATGGGGTTGCGGTTATAGTTGGATGCCATCGAATAGTTATAGGCACCGGTGGACAGTACCGCCAGAATATCGCCGGTTTTGGGCATGGGCATCTTCACATGCTCGCCCAGCAGGTCGCCGCTTTCGCAGCATTTGCCTGCCACGGTAACGATACTGTCAGCGGGGGCGTCGGCCTTTTCCGCCAGCAGGAAATCGTATTTTGCCTGATAGAGAGCATAGCGGGGGTTGTCGCTCATGCCGCCGTCGATGGAAACATAGGTGCGCACACCGGGGATCTCTTTGATGGCACCGACAGTATAGAGGGTGGTGCCGGCTTCGCCGACGATGGAACGGCCGGGCTCCATAAAGATAAAGGGAGTCTTCAGACCGTGCTTATCTGCAAAGGCTTTGATGCCCTCCGAAACAGCCTCCATATAGCTGTCATAGGGAACGGGGTCGTCCGAGCCCACATAGCGGATACCAAAGCCGCCGCCCAGGTCAAGCTCTTCCATTTCGACACCGGTCTCGTTTTTGATATCGAGAATAAACTGCATCATGATCTCGCCGGTGTGGACAAAGGGCTCCACGTCCATGATCTGAGAGCCGATGTGACAATCAAGACCTTTCAGGCAGATGTTTTTGGCTTTGAGAGCAGCTTTGACACCTTCCATGGCGGCACCCGTTTCCAGCGCAAGACCGAATTTCGAGTCGATCTGACCGGTGCGGATAAAGTCATGGGTGTGCGCATCGACACCGGGGGTGATACGCAGGATGATGTTGGCGGTAACGCCCAGATCTCCGGCAATGCGGTCAACCAGTTCCAGCTCGCCCAGACCGTCGACAATGATCCGGCCAACATCGTTTTCCAGTGCCATGCGGATCTCGGCGGGGAGTTTGTTATTGCCGTGGAAGCCGATTTTTTCAGCGGGGAAACCAACGCTCAGCGCGGTGTACAGCTCGCCGCCTGACACCACGTCTACACCAAGTCCTTCCTCGTTTGCGATACGGTACATCTCTTTACAGGCAAATGCCTTGGATGCATAGCAGATCAGGCCGTTTCCGCCGTAGTATTTTTCCATCGAACTGCGGTAAGCCCGCATGGCGTCGCGGACCTTCTGCTCGTCCATGACATAAAGAGGTGTTCCATAGGTTTTTGTCAGTTCGACAGCATCACAGCCGCCGAGCATGAGGTGTCCTTCGGAAGAGACCTCAAATCTCTTGTTCATATCCTTCAACCTTTCACTCTTCGGAAAGTCCTTCTGTTTCTTCACTTTCCTCTTCTGCGAGTCTGTCCTGTTCCTCGTAGTATTCGTACAGTTCTTCCAGTACGCCGCGCAGCTCGTCCACGCCCTGTCCCGTTTCGGAAGAGAAGGGGATCATCATGATCTGATCTGCCTCGGGGATCTCATCGGCAGCTGCAGCCAGCCGCTGATTGTACTGGGTCTTGTTCAGCTTGTCGGCTTTGGTCATGACGATGATAAAGGGCAGCTCTTTTTCCAGAAGGAAATTGACCATGTCCAGATCCAGCTTGGTGGCGGGATGACGCATGTCGATCAGCAGCACGACCAGTGCCAGATCGCGCTCATCATCGTTAAGATATCCCTCAATCAGCTCTGCCCAGCGGAGTTTTTCCGAATGGCCGACTTTTGCATAACCATAGCCGGGCAGGTCGACCAGGTGCAGCTTTTTATCGAGATCGAAGAAATTGATCGTTGCGGTCTTGCCGGGTACCGAGCTGACGCGGGCGATGGCTTTTCTGCCCAGCAGTTTGTTGATCAGCGAGGATTTGCCCACGTTGGAGCGCCCTGCAAAGGCGATCTCAGGCCGCTTGGAGGGCGGCAGCTGTGCCTTCAGGCCGTAAGAAGCCAGAAACGATACGTTATGATAGTTCATGGAGGTCCTTTCTCACTGTCTCAGAGCAGTGGGAGCATCCTTGGAATGGGGATCGCTCATGGGAGGCAGAACGGGAGCGGCTTTTTCGGGCTTTGCAGCCGGACGGATCAGCACTTGGCCGAGGATCTCAGAAACGTGTTTGACCGGTACAAAGGTAACGTGCTCCTTGACCACGGGATCCACCTCTTCCAGATCCTTGCGGTTCTGATCGGGGATGAAGACGGTGCGGATGCCCATGCGGTAAGCGGCCATCGATTTCTCTTTCAGACCGCCGATGGGCAGTACTCTGCCGCGGAGGGTAACTTCACCGGTCATGGCCACATCTTTGCGGACGGGCATGCCGCTGAGGGCAGAGACCACACAGGTGACCATTGTTACGCCTGCAGAAGGACCGTCTTTGGGTACGGCGCCTTCGGGAGCATGGATGTGGATATCCTTGGTCTTATAGAAATCGGGTGCGATGTTATATTCCGCACAGATGCTGCGGACATAGCTGACGGCGATCTGAGCCGATTCGGTCATGACGCTGCCCAGCTGACCGGTGGTCTGTACTTTGCCGCTGCCGTCGAGGACGATGGCTTCGATCTCCATGATGTCACCGCCGACAGCGGTCCATGCGAGGCCGTTGACCACACCGATCTCGTTCTCTTTTCGCAGCTGTTCGTCGATAAAGCGGGGGGCACCCATGAGAGTGGCCAGGGACTTGTCGGTGACAGAGAAACTTTCTGCCTCGTCGGAGACGATCATCTTGGCAGTCTTGCGGCAGATAGAAGCGATCTCACGTTCCAGGTTGCGGACGCCTGCCTCACGGGTATAGCCGTCGATCAGGGCCAGAAGACCGGCTTTATTGAACTTGAGCTGTTCTTTTGCAAGGCCGTGGCGCTTCATCTGTTTGGGGACGAGATGGCGCTTGGCAATATTAAACTTTTCCTCGCGGGTATAGCTGCCCATCTCGATCAGCTCCATGCGGTCCAGCAGAGGGGAAGGGATCATCGAGACATCGTTGGCGGTGGTGATAAAGAGAACTTCGCTCAGGTCGAAGGGGATCTCCAGATAATGGTCGCGGAAGGCCACGTTCTGCTCCGAATCCAGTACTTCCAGCATGGCGGAGCTGGGGTCGCCTTTATAGTCGCTGCTCATCTTGTCGATCTCGTCCAGAAGGATCAGGGGGTTGCGGGAGCCTGCCTGTTTCATGGCGTTGATAATGCGGCCGGGCATGGAGCCCAGATAGGTCTTTCTGTGACCGCGGATCTCAGCCTCGTCACGGACACCGCCCAGCGAAACGCGGACATATTTGCGGCCGAGCGCCTCGGCAATGGATTTGGCGACAGAGGTCTTGCCGACACCGGGAGGGCCTGCGAGACAGAGAATCTGTCCCTTGATATCGGGAGCGAGCTTGCGCACAGCAATGGATTCGAGGATGCGCTTTTTCACCTTGTCCATGCCGTAATGGTCGCGGTCAAGGATCTTCTGGGCTCTTTTGACGTCGTTGATGTCCTCGGTCTTTTTGTCCCAGGGCAGCTCGATACAGGTCTCGATATGGTTGCGGATGATCTGACCTTCCTGTGCCTGAGGGGGAGTGCGGTAAAGGCGGTCACATTCTCTGAGCAGTTTTTCCTTGATCTCGGGCGACATGTTCTGGATAGCCTGGATCTCATCGGCATAGTCCATGGATTCTTCCATGGGGTTGTCACCTTCGCCCAGCTCTTCGGAGATGACGCGCATCTGCTCACGCAGGAAATAATCCCGCTGGTTTTTGTCCATGACATCTTTGACCTGATCATAGATGTCCTTTTCCCAGCCGAGAACTGCGATCTCATGCTGCAGGATCTCGACGAGCATCTGCATCCGGGTGACAAGTTCGTTTTCTTCCAGCAGCGCCTGTTTTTCTTCCACAGGGAAGAAGAGGTTGTGGGCGATGCGGGTAAACATTTCATAGGGAGTTTTCTGAGAGAGAACGGTGTTCTGGATCTCCTGGGGCATGTTGGGGACCAGTTCACAGTAATCCTGGAAGCTGACAGCGACCGAGCGCATCAGTGCTTCCTGTGCATCGGGGGGAAGATCGCCCATATCGGTTTCTTCGCTTACTTTGCGGACTGTGGCGACCAGATATTCGCCTTCGGTATCACAGTCGGTCAGAGACGCTTTGTAAAGGCCTTCCACCATGATGCGAACGGTGTTTTTACCGTTTCCCAGCACCTGTACGACCTTTGCGACAACGCCGATATCAAAGATATCTTCACGTTTGGGTTCTTCTACGGTAAAATCTTTCTGGGCTGCCAGAAAGATCTTTTTATCGCCTTCCAGTGCCTTTCTGATGGCGCGGATCGACTTTTCCCGGCCTACATCGAAATGCAGGGTCATAGATGGGAACATGACGATGCCGCGCATGGCAACAGCGGGCAGGGAGACGACAGTTTTCTTTCCTTCATTAGACATGAGTCACCTGCTCCTTTCGGGGCTTTTGCCCGATCTATCTCTGTATTTAAAAGGGGTTCCTTTTTTGATAGATAATCATACCTATTATACTTGATTTCGACGCTTTGTGCAACCGGTAATTTATGAATTAACAGTCAATTTCATCCGGTGGAGGAAAGTGGCAGAAATCCCGCTGCCGCATATGATAAACGGAGGGGAAAATCCCGGACCGGCAGCGACGGGTGGCAGTTTGTGGTCCGTGAACAGCCCGAAGCAGCACAAATGGATGCAGCCGGTCCGTTTGCGGCGGCATGTTCTGTAGAATATGCCGCTTTTTTACTTTTTTTCAAAAAACTCTTGACTGTTCCCCTGGGGAACGGTTTATACTTGGGTCAGATCAGAAAGGAGAGGAAAGCCATGCGGATCAAAGAAGTTTGTACGCGTACCGGCCTTACCCGCCGTGCCATACGATTCTATGCAGAGAAGGGACTTATTACGCCGGGTACCGACCCGAAGGATCATAACGATTACCGGGACTATTCCGAGGAAGATGTACAGCGTCTGATGCTGATCGCAGGGCTGAGAAGCCTTCGCCTGACCGTGGACGATATCGCGGCCATTCTGCGCTCACCCGGACAGAGCAGTGAGATCTTTACCCGCCACCGCGCTTTGCTGGATGAAGAGCGGGCAGAAATTTGTGAGATCCTGGATATTCTCGCAAAAACGCCGGGAACCGACAGCCTTTCGATCCTTGCCGACCGGCTGGAGCGGGCAAAGATGGGCGTCTCTCCGGACATGGAACCGGATTTCTCCCGGTTTGAGGAACTGACCGAAGAAGAACGGCAGGAATTCGCCGACGGCGGTGCTGTCATCGACCGCATCCGCCGGAAAAAACAGATCAGAACAGCGGTTTTCGCACTGGCCGCGGCTGTCATAGTTCTGATCGGAGCAGTTATCGGCCGGAAGATCTGGTATGACCGTCAGATGCTCGGCTTTTCCAACGCGGTCGGTACAAATGTACAACTGCTTGACCTGCAGCTGGGCGAGATCGACGGGGAATATCATTTCTATGCTGTGGTGAAATATGATGATCCGCCCGAATGTGCAGACGGAGATACCTTCCATCTGCCGGTGGATACCAAGCGGAATACCGGCGGCATGATCGATGCCCTGATCCCCGGCGAGACCTATGCGGGGATGAATATCCACGGTTCGGTGCCGCGGAAGACCGCGCGCGAATACGGCATCCTGAGCGGAAACGGTTATCTCGATGCGGGAAAGGCAATGGAACTTTTCTATACCGACCCTGTTTTTGCCCGGAAATACTGTTATATCGACCGTTTCTACAGCGGATATAATATCCGGCCGCTGGATAAGGTGTTCGAGCAGATGAAATAAAAAAGGCCTCTCCTTTTGGAGAGGCCTTTTCGTTACGGGAGAGGGAGAAAGTGTTGTTTCTCTCTGAGCGTTTCGGAGCCATCGTCGTGCCGGAAACGGTAACCGACAGTGACTTCCATGCCGTCTTCACTGACATTTTTGAATTCTATTTCGTTGTAACGATCAAACCATACCGGCTTTTCTGTCTCAGCGATCAGCGACAGGTCTTTGCCGCTCAGATGAACAGCCTGCGCTTTGGAAGCAAATTTTGACGGAGGATTTTTGCTGTGATGTGTATACAGGATAACATCCCCGTCGGGCATCATGAATGCTTCTCTGATTGCTTTGTTCGGAAAAATATGCTGATGCAGGATGGTGCCGTCCTCGTTCAGAACCAGGGCGGCAGTACGCCATTCGTTGACCGTTTCATCAATGCAGGACAGCAGTATCATGATATGCTGTCCGTCAGACCAGCAATATTGAGTGATGTGTACCCCTGTGATGGGAGTTAACGAAATATCCGGCAGATAGATGGTCGCGATCTTCTGATCGTCGGAATCAGCAAGCGAAGTATCATATACCTGAATATAGTAGAGGGACTGCAGCTCCAGAGACCGGTTCAGCTGAGGGATTGCACCGCTGGTTCGCCCTTCATTGAGCCGCCAGGAATCCACCTTTACTTCACGCACAAGCTTTGTATGCGGCAGATACTGATAGGTCGCCTCGTGGACATAACTGTTTGTTCCGTTGTCGTACAGTTTATCGCGGACGTCCAGAACGAGCCCGTCGCCGTCGGTGATCGCTCTGCCCATAATGTCGAATTTGCTGTAATAATTAACGGCATACTCCGGTGTAAAAATATGTGCGGAAAGGTACGTTTCGTTCTTCATCGCCCTGTAGTCGGCCAGATAATTTCCCGCATTCCGGTAAAAACCCGGTCCGTAAGTGCTTATCGCCAGAGCGGCGCAGAAAAAGAATATGTTCAGTTCGGCCAAAAGA
Source organism: Oscillospiraceae bacterium (assembly GCA_017396055.1). Taxonomy (GTDB): domain Bacteria; phylum Bacillota; class Clostridia; order Oscillospirales; family Ruminococcaceae; genus Faecivivens. Next base: position 6,355 of record JAFQND010000196.1, on the reverse strand, counting down.
TCATGTACCTGTGATTCTGCTCCTGGTCTGACGCCCAGCTTCCGGAACAGCCGTTTTCGGGTACGGACTTTTTTCCAGAGGAAGAAAGCCAGCAGCGGTACTGTGATCGTAAACAGGATCGAAACGGTCACCGAAGCGGTCAGTGTACCGGAAAACCACTCTGCCAGTTCCGGGTCGGAATGTCCGGGGAAGAGATCAATGCCGCTTTTCTGGATCATCAGATAAAGCGGACGGGCGAGCAGTACCGGCAGCCATGCCAGCACCGTCCAAAGGACAGCAAGAACGATATCCTTCACAGAAACCTTCGGCATGACCGGTTCAAGGATCCCGGCGGCAGTCTGGATCTCTGTTTCGTCCAGCCCATTGTTTCTGGCAAATTTGATAGCTGTTTTAAGGCTGCATCCCGGCACGATACCGAGAAAACGCATTGCACTGATCTGCTCGTCTGAATAGCCGGCGGAACGCTTTTGTTTCATCGCTTCGGCATACGCTGCATCCAGACGCTCGAGTTCGCCCGTGTTCAGCGGATCGATCTCTCTGCGGCGCTTTTTATAGGCTTTGCGGATTGCTCTGAAGTCTGCGTCGGGACGCAGTTCCAGAAGACGGATGATCTCGGGTGTCATGCTGTTCCCTCCTTTTGTGAAGGTCTGCTTCGGTTTACAGCGCGATGGTTTTCGGCTTTCTCTCCTCAAAATAGGTCAGTTCGGTGAAACCGATCTCTTTGAGCATTTCCTGTACTTCGGGGATACCATAGGCAAAATGCTCCTCGCGGTGGGAGTCGGAACCGATGGTGATCATTCTTCCGCCCAGCTCGTAATAGCGGGTCAGGATATCTTTGCCGGGCAGAGTCTGGCCGATCTTCTGACGAAGACCGCTGGTGTTGATCTCAAGACTGATGCCTTTTTCGATGATGCCTTTGAGGATCGTGTCGATCTTTTCTCTGAACTGTTCCATATCGACGGGGATGCCGGCATCGCCCATCACATAGCGAAGAGGATAGGTAATATGGGTCAGTACGTCGAATCTGCCCCATTCCACCAGACGGATCAGCCGGTCATAGTAATCGTGGATCATGCCCATGAGATATTCGACCGGTTCATTTTTACAGTCCATATAATAAAAGTCTCTGCCGTTGGAACCCTCGTGGATGGAGCCGAGCACCATGTCCACTTCTCTGAGAGCCAGCATCTCTTCGGCCAGTTCGGGGTAATCGATGGGTTCGCCCAGTTCAAAGCCGGTGAGGATCTTGACGGGAGAATCGTGCTCTGCACGCCAGCGTTTTACTTCGTCAACAGAACCGCAGACAGTAGTCACGATCTGTTCTTTGGGATAGACTTCCGGTGAGAGGTCGCTGTGGTCGGTAATGGCAAGGACGCTCAATCCGATGGCTTCGGCATTGCGGATCAGCGTTTCTACCGTCTGATGACCGTCAAAGCTGTGGACAGAATGGTTGTGACAGTCGATGAGGGGCTTCATATTTAAAATCTCCTTTGAAAAGCTTTTTCAAGCTGAAAATATGTGCTATAATAGACAGGTGATCTGATAAAGGCGGTGAAGATATGGCTTGGCTGACAGCCGAACGCAAACACAAACTGGGATTTCTGACCCATAAGGGTACGGTACAGCTGGAAACAGCCCGGCTGATCCTTCGTCCTTTTCGCGTTTCGGACGCGGAGGAAATGTTCGGGAATTGGGCAAGCGATACCCGCGTGACGAAATATCTTCTCTGGCGGGCCCATGAATCAGTGGGCGAGACCCGCAGCGTACTGGAGTACTGGCAGCGGCGCTATCAGAAAAAAGATTTCTATGAGTGGGGGATCATCCTCAAAGAGACCGGTGAGCTGATCGGCTCGGCGGGCGCATCAAAAACCCACGATCCCACCTGTTGGGATGCGGGCTACTGTATCGGTTACCGCTGGTGGGGAAAAGGCATCTGTACCGAAGCACTGGCGGAGCTGCTGCAATTTTTGTTCCGCGAGGTGGGCTGCCGCAGAGTGACCGCCATGCATGCCATCGAAAACCCTGCATCGGGCAGAGTAATGGAAAAATGCGGCATGATCCGCCGTCCGGGCGATTCGGTGCCGGTCAATACCGAAAACGGACTTTATAACTGCCGGGTTTATGAGCTGACCCGCGAGCAGTACGAGCTTCAGAATGTATATTTTCCGACGAAATAAGAGAGGGAGACCTCTCTTATTTTTATTGTTCTTCCAGAGCGGCGACCGAGGTGATGATGGGTTTTCCCTCACGGTCAAGCAGGGGAGTCAGACCGCCCGCATTGCCGGCGGTGGTGAACAGGTAATTGACACCGGTCTGTTTGTCGATGACGATGGTGCAGCTGCACAGAGCGCCCTTCTCAGGAGTCTCGTTGTGGGCGAAGATAAAGCGCTTTTCTTTCTTTGCTTTCATATGCGATACTTCCTTTCGGAGTTTTTTTACAGTTTTATCTTATCGGAAAAGAGGATAAAGCGCAAGTGCTCCGGCAAAAACTAGCCTCTTTTGCGCAAAAATTAAGGGCCGGAGAATATCCTCCGGCCCTTTCTGACGGAAACTTATGCTTCAGCGTAGATGGCACAGATCTCTTTTGCGATCTCAAAGCACTTTTCCAGTGCCTGAACGGTGACATACTCAAATCTGCCGTGGGCATTGTATCCGCCGCAGCAGAGATTGGGACAGGGCAGACCCATGAAGGAGAGTCTTGCGCCGTCGGTGCCACCGCGGATCGGAACAGTGATGGGTTCGATGCCCAGTTTTGCCATGGCAGCTTTGGCGTTGTCGATCAGATGCATATGGGGCAGGATCTGTTCTTTCATGTTACGGTAGGAATCCTTGATGATGACTTCAACGGTGCCGTCGCCGTATCTGCCGTTGAGGTAGCAGGCAGCGCCCAGAGCGGCAGCCTTCTTGTCCTCCAGCTTGTCAGAGTCATGATCGCGGAGAATATAGGTGAGGGTGGTGGATTCAACAGAGCCTTCAAAGCTCATCAGATGGAAGAAGCCCTCATAGCCGGAGGTGAACTCGGGACGCTGGTCAACGGGCAGCATATTGTTGAATTCAATACCGATCAGAGCAGAGTTGACCATCTTGCCCTTGGCGCCGCCGGGATGGATGTTCATGCCGGTCACTTTGACCACCATGGAGGAGGCATTGAAGTTTTCATATTCGATCTCACCGGGTCTGCCGCCGTCCAGGGTATAGGCGAAGTCGGCGCCGAAGCCTTCCACATCAAAGAAGGCAGGACCGTTGCCCACTTCCTCGTCGGGAGTAAAGCCGATGCGGATCTTTCCGTGTTTGACTTCGGGGTGTTCGGCATAATATTCGGCCAGTGCCATGATCTCGGCAACACCGGCTTTGTCGTCGCCGCCCAGAAGGGTGGTGCCGTCGGTGACGATGAAATCTTCGCCGATATGATCCAGCATAGACTCGAAATCATCGGGGGACATGACGATGCCCAGTTCTTCGTTGAGAACGATGTCGCCGCCGTCATAATTTTTGACGATGCGGGCTTTGACATTGGCGCCGGAGATGTCGGGAGAGGTATCCATATGGGCGATCAGGCCGAGCACGGGACCTTCCTTGCCGTTATTAGCGGGGATGGTGGCATAGACATAGCAGTGTTCGGTATCATATTCGGTTTCATAGCCCATGGCCTTCAGTTCTTCGACAAGAAGGCTTGCCAGGTCATGCTGTTTCAGAGTGCTGGGTACAGTCTCGACAGCGGGATCGGATTCGGTATCGATGGCAACATAGCGCAGGAATCTGGATTCGATCTTTTCCATACAAAAAACATCCTTTCGCGGGGAGAATCTTTTTCTCCATTATACCACGGAAAGGATGTTTTGCAAATATTTCCTGTAAAGGGAACAAATCACTTTTTCAGCCGGGATTTTCCAAAGGAAAAACCACTGAATAATTCTCTCAGCCCGATGACCGCCAGAAATACCGCAAACAGTTTAGAAAGGTTTGCGTCTCCCAGCAATCGTGCGCCGGATACGCCGAGCATCGCGCCGATGAGTCCCCCCAGAACCGGAGGAAGCAGCTGATCGGTCTGTAGAAGACCGTTTTTCCGGTGAAAAACAAGCGACAGCGCCGCAACGGGCAGAAAGAAAATGAGATTGATCCACTGTGCTTCCGTTTGCGGGACACCCATAAAACCGGTCAGACAGATCAGCAGGACAAATCCGCCGCCCAATCCCATTGAGGCGGTGAGACCCGAGAAGAATCCTGCCGCCAGCGCCAGAAGCAATCCTATCGCATCCATAACCGCACCGCCGAAAACAGAATAAGCAGTCCGAACACCTGCTGCAGTGCTTTCTGAGGAATATGGGGCAGCAGTTTTGCTCCGCACAGTGCACCGATAAGACCGCCCGGCAGATAGGGCAGGGCCGCCAGAACGGAAAAGCCCTCGCTGCTGTAGAGCAGCGCCGAAAAGATACTGACCGGCAGGATCACAGCAACCGACATGGCATGGGCATTTTTGACCGGAACACCGCTTTTTTTCAGAAGGGGTACCAGTACCGTTCCGCCGCCCGAGCCGAAAAGACCGTTGAATGTTCCCGCTGCTGTGCCGGCCAGAAAACCGCTTTTTGCTTTTGCCACATGATCTCCTCCCCGAAAAGCCTGTTTAAAGCTTCTCCGGAAAGAGAAAAATTATACATCAGGGACGGCCTATGATATCCCGCACCACTCTGCTTGCCAGCAAAAATCCGGCAGCAGGAGGACAGAACGCTATGCTGCCGGGGGCATAACGACCGGTTTCCTCATCGGGAATGACCGCTTTGGAAGCGGCTTCGGTGGAATAGAGCACCTTCGCTTTGTAAATCCCACGCTTTTTCAGCTCCCGCCGCATGACGCGGGCCAATCCGTCGCCGCCGCCCGATGTGGCGGTTTCGGCGATATCACCGACGCGGAAAGCAGAAGGATCCAGCCGGTTTCCGGTCCCGAGACAGATCAGCAGCGGGATCTGACGGTCACGGCATTGTTCCGCCAGATGAAGTTTTGCAGTCACCGTGTCGATACAGTCCACCACATAATCCGGCTTTTCGGCAAAGAAGGTTTCGGCTGTGTCGGCACTGTAGAACATGGGCAGCAGTTTTATGTCACATGCCGGATTGATCTGTCTTACCCGCATGGCGGCGGCCTCTGTTTTGGGAAGTCCCACCGTATCCAGCGTAGCCAGCAGCTGTCTGTTCAGATTGGTCAGATCGACGGTATCGTGGTCGGCGAGGATGAGTTTTCCCACACCGGCGCGGGAGAGACCCTCGACAACTGCGCCGCCGACACCTCCCAGACCGATGACCATGACCGATGCGCCTGCCAGTTTCTGACAGGCCTCTTCACCGATAAGCAGCTGCTGACGAGCCTGCCAGGGAGCGCTTTGATATTCGTTCATTTATTCTGCCTCCGATCGCTATAAAAGAAAATCCTCCGCGGGTTCCGCAGAGGATGAGTGTTTAAGATGACCCGCCTTGCCGTCGTACGGCAAATATAAACCCGCTTCTCAGCAGGTGGGTACCCTCTCCCAAACTTCTCGCTCCCTTCTTCCGGCAAAGCCGGGAGGTCTGCAGTCCGCAGGGGAAGGCGGGTTCCCGATTATATTTCATGTTCGGATTTAAAACGCCACACTGATTCGAACAAGGCAGATTGTTTTCTGAGGTTATTATAGCAAAAACATCAGAAAAAATCAAGGGCAATTTTTTCCGGCAGAGAAATTACTCCTCGTCTTCTTCTTCGTCGTATTCGGCCAGGCGCTCCAGGAAGAGGCTGCCGACGCGCTCGTATTCGTCGTCATCATCAATGGAAGCAAGGAACTCTTCGCCGTCGACTTCTTCGCTGACCAGAACGACCAGCTCAGCGTCGCCTTCCAGCATCTCTTCGGGATCCTCAAAATAAGGGGTCAGAGCGACATAGGTCTTGCCGTCCAGCTCCATGGTATCCAGTACTTCAAAAGCAGATTCGTTGCCGTCCTCATCTTCCAGGGTGAGGATATCGGGAGTGTATTCCATTTCGGACATGATTGCCATCCTTTCTTTCCGCAGGTATTTTTGCGGATCACGTGTTCTTGAGTATGACATTATTGTATGCGACCGGAAGAGTAAAGTCAAGTGTTATTTGTAAATATTCCACTAAAGGGGCGGTTGTGAAAACGTTTACCGACAAAACGCATAAAAAAATTCAAAAAACTTAAAAATAAGTGTTGACAATTTTCCAAAGTCGTGTTATATTTAAGGTGCAGATAAGAAAACCCTCAAAACAGAGTTTTCATAAGACGGTATCAAAAAACCGAAAAAATTCTCTGAAATCGTAAAGAATGTCTCAGAAGATCGTTAAGGTCTCTTAAGAATTTTCCGGATGT
>JAFQND010000024.1 GCA_017396055.1 Oscillospiraceae bacterium | reverse complement strand
GGCACAGATGGGTTCCTTTGTACCCGCTCAGTCGGCTGAGATCTCCATCGTCGACAAGGTCTTTACCCGTGTCGGCGCATCGGATGACCTCTCTGCCGGTCAGTCAACCTTTATGGTCGAGATGACCGAAGTCGCCGACATTCTGAAAAACGCCACGCCCCAGAGCCTTGTCATTCTCGACGAGATCGGCCGCGGCACCTCCACCTTTGACGGCATGAGCATCGCCAAAGCCGTTGTGGAGCATATCATCACAGACCGTACCCTCGGCTGCAAGACTCTCTTTGCCACCCATTACCACGAGCTGACCGAGATGGAGAAAGAATACACCGGCATCATCAACTACAGCGTCGCTGTAAAAAAACGCGGTGAAGATATCATCTTCCTGCGCAAGATCGTCCGGGGCGGCGCCGATGACAGCTACGGCATCGAAGTTGCCAAACTGGCCGGTGTTCCCCAGAAAGTCATCCGCCGGGCAAAGGCGATCCTGAAAGAACTGGAAAAAACGATGCCCGTACCCGTTCAGGAGATCACCGCCGAAGAGGCTCAGTTCTCCCTCGCCGACGAGGCCAACGAAAAGACCATCAAAAAGCTCCGCCAGGCCGATCTGGACTCGATGACGCCCAGAGAAGCGCTGGAATTCCTTTATGAGCTGAAAAACAATATCATGGATTGATCCCAAAGGAGGTGGCCCGTATGTCTGCCATCCATATACTTCCCCGTGAGGTAGCCGAACTGATCGCCGCCGGCGAAGTGATCGAGCGCCCCGCTTCCATCGTCAAGGAACTGGTGGAAAACGCCATTGACGCCGGTTCGACTTCTGTCACCGTAGAGATCCAGTCCGGCGGTATCCGCTATATCCGGGTCACCGACAACGGCTGCGGTATCGCTTCTGCTGACGCGCCCAAGGCCTTTTTCCGCCATGCTACCAGCAAAGTCAGAGAAGCCGATGACCTCGACCGGATCGGCACCCTCGGCTTCCGCGGTGAAGCGCTTGCTTCCATCGCCGCCGTCGCCCATGTGGAGATGATGACCCGTCCTGCCGGTGAGGAGCTGGGCACCCTTGTCAAAATCAGCGGTTCCGGCGAACCCGAAGCTGCCGAATGCGGCTGTCCTGCCGGTACGACCATCGTTGTCCGCGATATCTTCTACAATGTGCCCGCCAGACTGAAATTCCTGAAAAAAGACGTGACCGAAGGCAACGCTGTCGCCTCCATCGTCGATAAGATCGCTCTTTCCCATCCTGAGATCTCCTTCCGGTTTATCCGGGACGGCAAGCCCCAGTACAATACCCCCGGCGACGGGAAGCTGATGAGCGCCGTCTATACCGTTCTCGGAAGAGATTTTGCCAAAACCCTGATCCCTGTGGACTATGAGTACGGCGGCATCCGGGTGGAGGGACTCACCTGCCGGCCCATGGGCAGCCGCGCCAAGCGGAATATGCAGCATTTCTTCATCAACGGCCGCTATACCCAGTCCCGTACCTGTACCGCCGCACTGGAAAGGGGCTATGACGGAGCCATGATGGTCGGGAAATTCCCCGCCTGTGTGCTGATGCTGACGATGTCCTGCGAAGAGGTGGATGTCAACGTCCATCCCGCCAAGATCGAAGTGCGTTTTGTCAACGAAAAAGCTGTCTTTGACGCCGTGTATTTTGCTGTCAAGAGTGCCGTTGCCGCATCCGAAGCCATCGGAAAGTCCTCTTTTGAGGGAAAGCCTTCCTCTGCCGCCAACATTCTTTCCCCCTTCGGCACTGAAAAAATCACACTGCCCGAAAAAGCACCGGAGCCTTCAAAAGCTGTTCCCGTAAAGGAAACTCCCACCGGGGAGCCTCCTGTTCCTGTCGAAGCTCCTCCCGAAAAAGAAATGATAGCTGTTCCCGACGAGCTCCCCCGTCCCAAGGATGCAGCCCCCGCCGACGCGCCTGTCCCCGGCGCCCGCTATCAGGTAAAAGAGGAGTGGCTGCCGCCGAAACGTCAGCCCGTCCGCCTCGACGTGGAACCGGATCCCGATGATTTCCTCGATCTCTCCGCGGGAGCAGAGACTGTTTTTTCTCCGATCGGCACACTGCATGCCGAATCTCCCTATCATATAGAGCCTGCGTCCAAACCTGCCGAAGAAAAAGTGCCCGTTTCCGAGCCGGAAACCGTTTCTCACAAAGTGGCAGACAAAATGCCTGCCGATACTCTTCTCCCCGCCGAAGAAGACCACCAGATCGAGCTTTTCGGTGAGATCTTCTCGACCTATATCCTTGCCCGTATCGACAGCGAACTGGTCATCATCGACAAGCATGCCGCCCACGAGCGGATCCTTTACAACACTTTCCGGGAACAGCACAACAAGCTGGACCGTCAGATGCTGCTTATTTCCCTTCAGGTCTCCCTGACCCGTCAGGAACATCAGACCGTAATGGAAAATCTGGAACTTTTTGCCGATCTCGGCTTTGAAGCAGAAGATTTCGGCGGCAGCACCGTGCTGCTCCGTTCCGTTCCCGCCATTATGAGCGAGATCCCGCCCGAGCTCCTCTTCACCGAGGCCGTGGCCGCCCTGAACGATTCCGGAAGAAAATCCGTCTCTGCCGCCGATGAGATCCTTCATCGCATGGCCTGCCGCGCCGCTGTCAAAGGCGGCGACCACAACCGTCCCGAGGAGCTTGCCGCTCTGGTCAGACGGATCGTTTCGGATGAAAATGTCCGCTATTGTCCTCACGGCCGTCCGGTCATGCTGCGGTACACCAAACGCGAACTGGAAAAACTGTTCGGCCGCATCCAGTAATTTGTACGCGCCATATTCTCTCACTGCAAAGGAGGGCATTGCCCTTGAAGATCCCGCTGATCGTGGTGGCAGGTCCCACAGCCTCAGGCAAAACAAAGCTGGGCGTCTCGCTGGCAAAACATTTCGGCGGCGAAGTCGTCTCCGCCGATTCCATGCAGATCTATAAGACCATGGATGTCGCCACCGCCAAACCCACTCCCGACGAAACAGAGGGTATTCCCCATCATCTGATCGATTTTCTGCCGCCGGAGGAAGCTTTCTCGCTGGCGCAGTATGTTGCCCTCGCCGAAAAGGCCATCGACGATATCCGCTCGAGAGGAAAGATCCCCGTCATTGTGGGCGGCACCGGTCTTTATATCCACACCCTCATCGACCACATCTCTTTGAGCGATTCGGGAGAAGACCCCGCTCTGCGGGCCGAGCTGACCGCCCTCGCCGAAGAAAAAGGCAACGCTTTCCTGCTGGATATGCTCAGAGAGCTGGATCCCGTCACAGCCGAAAATCTCCACGAAAATAACCTTCCCCGGGTCATCCGTGCCATCGAGGTTACAAAATCCACCGGCATTCCCTTCTCTAAACATCTGGAAGAGAGCCGAAAGACGGAATCTCCCTATGCACCCTGCCTCATCGGTCTCACCTGTGCCGACCGTCAGAAACTCTATGACCGCATCGGTCTTCGGGTCGATATGATGCTGGAAAACGGTCTGCTGGAAGAGGCAGAAGAAGCCTTCCGCACTGAGCAGAAAACCGCCGCCCAGGCCATCGGCTGCAAAGAACTCTTCCCCTATTTCCGCGGCGAGAAAACGCTGGAAGAATGTGTGGAACATCTCAAACAGTCCACCCGCCGTTATGCCAAGCGCCAGCTGACCTGGTTCCGCCGGGACGAACGGATCAGCTGGATCTGTATCGACCAAGAAAAAGACTTTGCGGAAATCCTGAAAAAATCTATTACAATAGTAGAAAATTCCGGGATTCTGTGATACAATAAAGTGTAATACCTGTTTATAGGGCGTTTTACCCGTAAAATGACTCTCAGAGACAGATAAGGAGGACATTTTATCATGAAAAATCTCAATCTGCAGGATGTATTCCTGAACCAGGCCCGTAAAGAACGGATCAGCGTGACTTTCTATCTGGTCAACGGTTTCCAGTTCCGCGGCATGGTCAAAGGATTTGACAACTATACTGTCATTCTTGAAAGCGACGGCAAACAGCAGCTGGTATACAAGCACGCCATCTCCACCATCATTCCCCAGCGCCCCATCGCCATTCTCACCGGCGACGAGGAAGCATAAACCTTGAGCACCAGGATCATGAAGATCGCCACGGCGGTGCTGGCGGTTTTCGTTATCATCTATGTCGGCATCCACCTGAGCCGGTTTACGAAAGAAGATTATTCTGTTCAGAATGTCTACCGTCAGACGGTGGAGGACAATCTCTCTGTCACGGGTATCTTTTTCCGGAACGAAGAGGTCTTTTCGGTGGGCAAATCAGGGATCGTCAGCTGTCACTACGGCGTAGGCGAAAAGGTATCTTCCACCTCCAAGATCGCCTCTATCTACAAGAATCAGCGCGCCGTCGACCGCGAGCGTGAGATCGAAAATCTCACTGAAACGCTGCACAGCCTTGAAAAGGCACAGGCCAACAGCCAGACAACCGACGCCATCCGGCCCGAAACCCTCAACGGTATGATCAGCCAGTACGCTGCCAGACTTATCGCCGAACGGGATAAGGAAGATCTCTCCTCCCTGCGGGATCTGCGCAGCAGCCTGACCGAGATCTATGCGCGCCGCGAGATCATCGTTGGTACCGATGTGGATTATACCGGACAGATCGCCGTCATCAAAGCAAAGCTGCAGACTCTTTATGAACAGGACAATAACCAGTCCGAATCGGTTTATACCAATGTTTCCGGTTATTTTGTCGATCATTCCGACGGTTATGAAGATATCTGCACCGAAGCGATCCTCGATTCCATGACCGCCTCCGAGCTGGACGGACTTGTGGCCAACTATAAAGGTTATACCGCCAACACCACCAAACTCCGCGTGGTCACCAGCCAGAAATGGCGTTATGCGCTGACTGTCTCCGAAAGCGAAAGCTATCTGCTCCGTGAGGGCAGTGTGGTCACCATCCGCTTCCCCGGTCTGGGCGAGACATTCAAAGCAACGGTACAGGAGCTCCGCCGCGACACTTCCTCCGGACGTTTTCTTGTGATACTGGAGGGCGACACCGTCACTCCCTTCCTGCTGGAAAGCCGGGTACAGGCCTGTGAGATCCTTGCACGCTCCTATACCGGTCTCAAAGTTCCGAAAGAAGCCATCCGCTTCAACGAAAACGGACAGATGGGCGTCTATGTCATTCTGATGGACAAGATGTATTTCCGCGCCGTAGGCGAGATCTATGAAAATGAGAATTTCATCATCTGTCCTATCGACTATGTCAGCGACGACGGCACCCCCACACTGAAGATGTATGATACCATCATCCTGGGAGGAATGGATCTATATGACCAGAAACCCGTATAACGCTTCTCCCGAATCTTCCGTTGCCGAACGGATCAGGATCATCCGCGAAGTCATCGCCGAAGAGGCCGCCAAAACAGGCCGCGATCCCGCCGGGATCAAATTGATGGCAGTGACCAAAACGGTCGGCCCCGAACGGGTCAACGAAGCGCTCGAAGCGGGCGTTGAGCTGCTCGGCGAAAACAGAGCGCAGGAACTTCGGGAAAAATTTCAATTTTATGCCTGCGACAGCGCAAAAATTCATTTTATCGGTCACTTGCAGACCAATAAAATAAAGGATATAATAAATAGAGTGACCTGTGTGGAATCGGTAGACTCGGTCCGGCTCGCACACGAACTGAACGAAGCCTGCCGCAAGGCAGATCTTCAGCTGGATATCTTTTTACAGGTCAACATCGGTTCGGAACCGCAGAAAAGCGGCTTTCTTCCCTCTGAAACAGCCGATGCCGCCCGACAGATCTCAGAGCTTGAGCATCTGCATATCCGGGGGCTGATGGCCGTACCACCCCATGTACCGGGCGAACAGTATCTCGCTGCCATGGAAGCCCTCCGCGGAGAACTTCAGGCAGCATCCATTCCGAACACCTCCTTTGATGAGCTCTCGATGGGCATGTCGGAGGACTATGCCGCGGCGGTACGTCACGGCTCCACCATCCTGCGGATCGGACGAGGAATCTTCGGCGACCGCACATAACCGTACTTTACGGGCCCGGCCCGAACGATACACAACTATACAACCTATTTCCTAAAGACAGAAAGGCGGACAATTATGGGATTCATGGACAAACTGAAACAGGGTTTCCAGCGTTACGACGACGAGTACGATGACGAGATGGAAAACGGCGAGTACGCTGAAGGCGAATTCGAAGACGAAGGCGAGACCTATACCGGTTTCTCCGCTGCTTCTTCCGCAGCCGGCGTGCGCAACGGAAAAGTCGTCAGCATCCAGACCTCTGCACAGCTGCAGGTCATGCTGGCAAAACCCGAGCGTTTCGATGAAGTAAAAGAGATCGCTGAACAGCTGAATAAAAAGGTCACCGTCGTGCTCAACCTGGAAACCTGCCAGGATACCATCGCACGCCGCATCCTTGACTTCCTCAGCGGTGCCACTTTCGCCAACGGCGGCTCTGTCAAACCCGTTGCAGCAAAAACCTTCCTGCTGACTCCCTCCAACGTCAACCTGATGGGTGACCTTCTTGATGACCTGGAGAACAACGGCTTCACCATCGGTCACTGATGGACAAATCGCAAAAGGAACGGGAATATTTCATTTCCGGTATCCGCAATCTCTTCTCCCTCTGTGAAAAGCGGGGTGCACCCTGTTTTTCCTCCTTCCTTGCCGAAGAACAGCGGGCGGAGATCGAACCCCTTGCCAAAAAGCTCGCCCGGGAAGGCTTCAATATCCTTTTCTGGGGCGGCTATCCCGATGCTCAGCGCGTCATGCTGGGCGTCTTTCCCGACTACATCCCGCCCGAACCGGAGGAATTCCCCATTGCCGCTTATACCGCGGTCTTCAACGGCGATTTCCGTACCATCGAACACAGGGATGTGCTGGGTACCCTGATGGGACAACAGATCCGGCGTGAAACCATCGGCGACATCGTGGTGCAGCCGGGAAAGGCTGTGATCTTTGCCGAAGAGCGCGTTGAACGGGTGCTCGCCACCCAGATCGACCGTATCGGCAGGACCGGCATCACCATGGAAAAGGGATTTGAACCTTTCCGGGTGGAACAGCAATATTCCGAGATCAAAGGCACTCTGTCCTCTCTGCGGCTGGATGCCGCGGTCGCTCTCTGTGCCGGCACAGCCAGAGAGAAAGCATCCCTTTTGATCGCTTCAGGATTGTGCAGTCTGAACCATACAGAAGAAAAAGATCAGTCGAAGCGCCTCGCGGAAGGAGACATCCTCACCATCCGCGGAAAGGGAAAGTTCCGGCTGGCAGTGATCGGCGGCCTGACCAAAAAAGGCCGGACAGCCGTGACATTTCTGAAATATCTCTGATCACTTTTACAGAAAGAAGGACTGGCGTATGAGTAAGGAGTCCCGCGATTCCAAAATGTTTGAAAAAGCAGCTTTCGGTTATCGTCCCGACGAAGTAGACCGCTATGTCGAAGAACTGACCAAGAAAATCGAAACACTGGAAGCTGAAAAAGCCGATCAGCAGGCCAAGATGAAAATTCTGGCTGACAAGATCAACGAATACCGTGCCGAGGAAGGTAACCTCAAAGATGCCCTTCTGGAAGCACAGCGCATCAAAAACGCCATTGAGACCGATGCCCGCACCCGTTCCGAGCAGCTGGTCTCTGACGCCGAAGAGCGTTCCGCACAGCTGAAGGCCGAAGCAAAAGCCCATGCCACCCGCCTGCTCTCCGAAGCAAAAGCCCGTGCCGACCAGATGGTCGCCGACGCAAAGAAACAGGCTGACGAAGCCGTCGGTTCTGTCCGCGGTCAGGTAGAAGCTGAACAGCGCATCCTCACCAGAATGCAGAGAGAGGTTTCTTCCTTCAAGACCACCCTCATCTCGATCTACCGCTCTCACCTGAACCTGATCACCAGCCTTCCCGAAGAAGAGCGCAAGAGCGCCGAAGAAGCTGCTGCTGCCAAACAGGCTCCCGCAGAAGAACCCGCTCCCGAAGCAGAAGCTCCCGCCGCAGCACCCGAGGCTGAAGTTCCTGCCGAGGAGACCGATGCCGACCGTCAGGCAGCTTTTGAAGAACGTTTCGGTGAAGTAAAGATCAATCCCGCCGAATAAGCATTTTCGAACGGCCGACAGCCGTTTTGAGAGATAAAAAGGAGATAGTATCATGCAAACGCCTCAGGATTATAAAAATACCCTGAATATGCCCGAGACCAGTTTTGATATGCGCGCCGGTCTGCCCAAGAAGGAGCCCGGCTATATCGAGCACTGGAAGAAGATCGACCTGTACGGCAACATGCTCAAGCGCCGCGAAGGCCGCCCCACCTACATCCTGCACGACGGCCCTCCCTACGCCAACGGCGACATCCATATGGGTACCGCTCTGAACAAGGTCCTCAAGGACTTTATCGTCAAGTATAAGTCCATGGCCGGTTTCAAGGCTCCCTATGTTCCCGGCTGGGATACCCATGGTCTGCCCACCGAGCTGAAGG
>JAFQND010000195.1 GCA_017396055.1 Oscillospiraceae bacterium | reverse complement strand
ATGGACGTGACCTTCACCAACTCCTGGTACGATCCCACCCTTGAGCAGGAAGGCGCCATCAAGCTCATCAACAACAACTGCAAGCTCATCTCCCTGCACGCCGACTCCATGGGTGCTCCCACCGAGTGCCAGAACAAGGGTATCCCCTTCGTCTTCTACAACGGCTCCGCTAAGGATGCCTGCCCCGACACCTACATCGTCGCTTCCTACATCAACTGGGCTCCCTACATGAAGTACTCCATGCAGGCCACCATGGACGGCACCGAGATCGCTGCCGACTGGATCGGTACTCTGGAGAACGGCGGCGTTGCTCTGAAGGATCTCAACGAGTCCGTCGCTGCTGAGGGCACTGCTGCCAAGATCGAGGAAGTCAAGCAGGCTCTGCTCGACGGCACCCTCAAGGTCTTCGACACCTCCACCTTCACCGTTGGCGGCCAGACCCTTGAGAGCTACAAGGCTGACGTTGACGATATGGGCGACTACGTTCCCGAGACCGAGGCCATTTCCGGCGGTTACTTCCACGAGTCCGAGTATCGCTCCGCTCCCTACTTTGACATGTTCATCGACGGTATCACCAACCTCGACAAATAACGATTCCACCGGGAAGCCCTGTGAAAACAGGGCTTCCCGGCAAAGCACTAAAGGGTAGCCCAGTGACCGTTTCATGCGCTGAGTTACCCTTTGTTGCTTTGTATGACCAACAAGCTTACATATAAGAACTGGAGGATGAAGTCTTTGGAGACAAGAGTTGCCACCGTTAAAATGCGAAACATTACCAAAACGTTTGGTTCTGTCGTCGCAAACGACAAGGTATGGCTGGATATTTACAAGGGAGAGATCCTTGCGCTGCTCGGCGAAAACGGCAGCGGCAAAACGACCCTGATGAATATGCTTTCCGGCATCTATTTCCCCGACGAGGGCGATATTTTTATCAACGACGAAAAGGTGGTCATCCGCTCCCCCAAGGATGCCTTTGACCATGGCATCGGTATGATCCACCAGCATTTCAAGCTGGTAGACGTGCTTACCGCCGCAGAAAACATCATCCTCGGCCTTGAGGGAAAGCTGGATATCAAGGCTGCCTCCGCAAAGATCCGCGAGATCTGCGATGCCTACGGCTTTGAGGTCGATCCCAATCAGAAGATCTACGACATGTCCGTCTCACAAAAGCAGACGGTGGAGATCGTGAAGGTCCTCTTCCGCGGCGCAGATATCCTTATTCTGGACGAGCCCACCGCCGTTCTTACCCCGCAGGAAACTGACAAGCTCTTTGCCGTGCTCCGCAATATGCGTGACGCCGGAAAGGCTATCGTCATTATCACCCATAAAATGCACGAGGTCGAGGATCTTTCCGACCGCGTGGCAGTGCTCCGTCAGGGGCATTTTGTCGGCGATATGCCCACGAAAGAGACCGATGCGCAGGAAATGACCAACATGATGGTCGGTCACGCCGTTACGCTGAACATCAACCGTCCGGAGCCCGTGGATCCGAAGCCCCGCATTGAAGTCAGCGGTCTGACCGTACGCTCCATTGACGGCATTCTGAAGCTGCAGGACGTCTCCTTTACCGCCATGAGCGGTGAGATCCTCGGCATTGCCGGCATTTCCGGCAGCGGCCAGAAGGAGCTTCTGGAGGCCATCGCCGGTCTTCAGCCGGTGGAGGGCGGCTCGATCTGTTATATTGAGGATGACGGCACCCGCGATGAGCTTTTGGGCAAAGACCCTCTGCGCATCGCCGAAAAGGGCATCACCCTCTCCTTCGTGCCCGAGGACCGTCTCGGCATGGGACTTGTCGGCGGCATGGATCTCAGCGATAACATGATGCTCCGCTCCTTCCGTAAGGGTAAAAGCATTTTCACCGACCGCAAGGGCCCGAGAAACCTCGCAAAGCGTGTCGTCGAGGATCTCAGCGTAAAAACCCCCAGTATTGAGACCCCGGTGCGCAAGCTTTCCGGCAGCAACGTGCAGAAAGTGCTGGTCGGACGCGAGATCGCCTCTGCCCCCAAGGTCCTTCTGACTGCCTACGCCGTCAGAGGTCTTGATATCAACTCCTCCCATACCATCTATGATCTGATCAATCAGCAGAAGCAGAACGGCGTCGCCGTTATTTACGTTGGCGAGGACCTGGATGTGCTGCTTGAGCTTTGTGACCGTATTCTGGTGCTCTGTGCCGGTAAGGTCAGCGGCATCGTTCCGGGGCGCGGCGCAAAGAAGCGCGATCTCGGCATGATGATGACCCGTCTTGGAGGTAACAGCAATGTTTAAGAAAAAGGAACCTCTGTTTCATATCGTCAAGCGCGGCGAAATGCCCTGGTATTTCAGCTGGGGCGTCCGGGCAGCCGGCATCGTGCTTGCCCTTCTGTGCTGCGCGCTCATCAGCACCCTTGTCACCTCCGAAAACCCCATCGGCATTTTCGCCACCATCATCGACGGCTCCTTCGGCTCCGGCCGCAAGTTCATGACGCTGCTGCAGAACACTTCCATGCTGCTCTGCATCGCCCTTGCGCTGACCCCCGCCTTTAAAATGCGGTTCTGGAACATCGGCGGTGAAGGACAGGCTCTTGCCGGTGCCCTTGCCTCGGCTGCCTGCATGATCCTTATGAAGAATCAGCCCAATGCCGTGGTCATCTCCTGCATGATCGTGACCAGCCTTGCCGCCGGTGCTCTCTGGGGTGCCGTCCCCGCCTTCTTCAAGGCAAAATTCGGCACCAACGAGACCCTCTTTACCCTGATGATGAACTACGTTGCCATTCAGCTGGTGGCTTACTTCTCCGTTGTTTGGGAAAATCCCAGAGGCTCAGGCAATATCGGTGTTATCAACCCCAATTCCCATATCGGCTGGTTCCCCGAGATCCTGGGATCCAAATATGCGCTGAACATCATCATTGTCGCACTTGTCACCGTCGGCATGTACATCTATCTCAACTACACCAAGCACGGCTATGAGATCTCCGTGGTCGGTGAAAGTGAGCGCACCGCACGATACATCGGTATCAAGGTCGATCGCGTCATTATCCGCACCATGGTGCTCTCCGGTGCCATCTGCGGTCTTGCCGGTCTTCTCCTCGTCGGCGGCACCAATCACACCCTCAACGCCGCCATCGTCGACGGTCGCGGCTTCACCGCCGTCATGGTGTCCTGGCTCGGTAAGTTCAACCCCATCTGGATGATCCTCACCAGCTTCCTCCTGGTCTTCCTCGGACGCGGTGCCGGTGAGATCGCCACCGACTTCGGCCTGAACGCCTCTTACGGCGATATTCTCACCGGTATTATCCTCTTCTTCATCATCGGCTGTGAGTTCTTCATCAACTACAAGCTCAGCCTGACCAAAGTCTCCAGAAAGGAGGAAAAATAAACCATGCTCTCTGCCATTCTTTCTTTCCTCCCCCGTGCTGTTGCCCAGGGTATTCCTCTGCTGTACGGCTCCACCGGTGAGATTATCACGCAGAAGTCGGGCAACATGAACCTCGGTATCCCCGGTGTCATGTATGTCGGCGGTATCTGCGGCGTTATCGGCGCTTTTGTCTATGAGCAGAGCCTCCCCTCCCGCGAAGCCCTGGTTCCTGCCCTGGCCGTGCTGATCCCCACGCTTTTCTGCCTTCTCGGCTCTCTGCTGATGGGCCTTCTTTTCTGCTTCCTCACCGTCACCCTCCGGGCCAATCAGAACGTCACCGGTCTGGCCATGACCACCTTCGGTGTCGGCTTCGGCAATTTCTTCGGCGGCTCTCTCGTTAAGCTCTCCGGTGCGGATATGCCCTTCCTCGCCCTCTCCGCCACCTCCAACTGCTTCAAGAAAACGTTGCCCTTCGCGGACAAGCTCGGCTGGTTTGGCGACATTGTGCTGAACTACAGTTTCCTGGTCTATCTTGCCATCGCCATCGCCCTTTTTGCATCCTTTACCATCAACCGCACCCGCACAGGTCTCCATCTGCGCGCCGTGGGCGAAAATCCCGCCACTGCGGACTCCGCCGGCATCAACGTCAACCGTTACAAATATCTCTCCACCTGCCTTGGCTGCATGGTGGCCGGTCTCGGCGGTCTGTATTACGTCATGGACTATGCCAGCGGCATCTGGGCAAACGATGCCTTCGGTGACAGAGGCTGGCTCGCCATCGCCCTCGTTATCTTCACCGTGTGGCGTCCCAATGTCGGCGTTCTTGCCTCCTTCCTCTTCGGCGGTCTCTATATTCTCCACATGTATATCCCCTCCGGCATGAACCTTGCCGTCAAGGAGCTGTACAAGATGCTGCCCTACGTGGTCACCATCATCGTGCTTATCATTTCCTCCCTGCGCAACCAAAGAGATAAGCAGCCCCCCCAGTCCCTTGGTCTGCCATACTTCAGAGAAGACCGATAACGAGGTATATCGTCATGAACTTTTTAGAAGAACGCATTCAGAAGGACGGCATCGTCAAGCCCGGCAACGTCCTGAAGGTCGACAGCTTTCTCAATCACCAGATGGATATCGCCCTGATGGAAGAAATCGGCCGGGAATTTCACCGCCGCTTTGCGGATAAACCCATCACCAAGGTCCTGACCATCGAAGCCTCCGGCATCGGCATCGCCTGCTTTGCCGCCAGAGAATTCGGCGTTCCTATGGTGTTTGCAAAGAAATCCCACTCCATCAATCTCGATAGCGAAGTATATATCGCCGAGGTCGAATCCTTTACCCACAAAAACAAAAACAATATCATTGTTTCCAGGAAGTTCCTTAATGCCGATGACCGTATCCTCATCATCGACGATTTTCTCGCCAACGGCTGCGCCCTGCAGGGACTCATCGCCATTTCCAAGGCCGCCGGTGCAAGCGTCGAGGGCATCGGTATCGTCATCGAAAAGGGCTTTCAGGTCGGCGGACAGATCATCCGTAACCTGGGCGTTCATCTGGAATCCCTCGCGATCATCGACGCGATGGATGCAGAAACCGGCGTTATCACCTTCCGGGAACAGTAACGTCCAAAATTTAACACACGATCTGTACAACAGGAAAAGTCAGCGGCAGGACACTTCTCCTGCCGCTGACTTTTTACATAACGAAAACCGATGCTGACAGCGCACAAGTGCGCTTTTTATTGGCCCGACAGCCATGCATCCTTGATTGGTAACCGTTACCGGTCTATTGAGTCCTTGACTCCCTTTGACGAGGGAGCATTGATCACTATCGAAACTGAGGTAGAGAAAAAGAAGCGGTAATATATTCTTTACTTATTCTCTCCCTCCGTCTTTTTGCCTTTCGGCAAAAAAGACACCTCCCTCGTCAGAGGGAGGTGGGAATTACCCCGCGACTATCGCGTGGTTTTCTTTATGCAAAAACAGACCCGGCAGCCTGAGCTGCCGGGTCTGAAAACTGTTTAAGCGTTCTTTAAGGTTACACCGGTGATGTGGGTGTTGACACCCTCATACCAGTAGAGGAAACCGGTCACATCGATAACGTCGCCGGCCTTCAGCTCGCCGACAGCCTTGTAAACATCGGTGTCCTCACCGGTGAGGTAGATCTCGACGCAGAAGCTGTAGGAAACGCCGTCCTTGGCAACGGTGACATAGATGTCATCGCCGGGAGTACCGTT
>JAFQND010000194.1 GCA_017396055.1 Oscillospiraceae bacterium | reverse complement strand
GTATCTATTCGCCCAGACAGATATACCGGATATGTCCGTTCAGGGAATCTCTGTCCAGCCCCGCCTGCAGGTCGGAAACGATCACTTCGCGGCTTTCCCGCTGATGGGGGAGCTGTCTGGAGAGAAGAAGTGCGTCGGCATTTCTGCCCCGCTTTTCCAGAAGATAACAGAGCGCCGCGCGGGCAGTATAGCCGGTCTTGCCGTTGTTGGTTTCAGTGACCTTTCTCAGCATCGCCTCCGCCCGGACAAGGGACTCTTCGTCCTCCTCCATGGCAAGGACCATCGCCAGGTCACAGAGCATACCGGTGTCGCCGGGGTGCAGCTTCAGCCCCTCCTCGTAAACGGCGGCGGCAGCCTTTTTGTTCCCCGCCCGGAGCAGTTCGTGCCCCGCTGTGAAGACGGCTGAGATGGCGTTGTAGTGGTTGATCTTCTCCATTCCCAGAAGGGCGTCGGTGGTCACATGAAAAAGGTTCGCCAGTGCCGGCAGCATGGAAATGTCGGGCAGTGTTTCCTGCCGCTCCCATTTGGAGACGGTCTGGGGCGAGACGGAGAGCGCTTCCGCTATCTCTTCCTGGGTCATGTCGGCGGCTTTGCGAAGCCGGCGGAGGTTTTCAGCAAGATAGATCATACAGATCAGCTCCTTTCACCTTTATTCTAACATGGCGGGGCAGAAGATACAATAACGCCTTATGAGGGAATTATTCGCTCGAGAAGGGAAATCTGTTCCGATTCCGGCGCATCAGAATTCCCCCTCCCCGAAAGTTTTTGAGGGTTTTCAGGGAACTTTTTTCAAAAAGTTCTCTGAACGGAGTTTGAGGCAGAGCCTCAACAAATATATCGAAACAAAAAAGGAGCAGCCTTTCCGGATGCTCCTTTCTGTTTATGCGTTCAGTGCCGCGAGTGCTTCTTCGGCGGTGCAGAGAACACCGTAATCGGCATATTCAAAGATGCGGGCATCCTTGTCGGGGTTGACGGCAATGACACAGCCGGCACCTTCAAAGGCAACGGTGTGCTGTACTGCGCCCGAAATACCAAAGGCAAGATAAACCTTCGGGCTGACCATTCTGCCGGTGACGCCGACCTGTTCTTCATAGGCTGCCATACCCATGTCCACGGCGGGGCGGGAGGCAGCGGTCTTTGCGCTCCATTTTGCGGCAGCTTGGCGGAAGGCGGCTTCGTTTCCTCTTGCGCCCAGACCCATCGAGAAGATCAGATCCTCTTCATTGCGGGCGGCAAGACGGACAGTGCCCATTCTCGGTTCGGTCATACAGCGGATCTTGGCCATCAGGCCGCCGCCGAAAGCGGGACGATAGAAGAAGATCTCCTCACCGTCGGTCTCGAGAGCGGTACAGTCGGCACACAGACCGGTCTGTAAAAGCACAGCCGCCCTGGGAGCGGTCATTCTGCCCCACCAGTCGGAGGGCCATAAAACAGCGGTGGGTTTTTCTTTGCGGATGCGCTCTGCCAGTTCTTCTGCAGCGGCGCGGGGGAGGACGACGACCTTTTCGGCCAGCGCTTCGGCAGCTTCTCTCAGCTCCTCGCCGACGATGTGGATCGAGGGGAGTTTCTTTTCGGCGGGGGCAGGCTTTGCGGGCGAGAAATCTTTTTTCAGCTGTTCTTCCAAAAGTCCGGGCAGTTCATCGGGCGAAACAAAGGTACATTTTCGCTTGCCGAGGGCACTTTCCCAGCTTTTGACGACCCTTGTGGGCGAACCCTTCAGGCCGCAGCGGCTGATGTCCGCGTCGATGTCGGCAGCGCTCCACTGTTCGAAAACGCCTTTCTTGCGGCGGATGCCGGGGAAACGGAGCACACGGGTGCGCTCCAGCGTTGCCACAGCGGGCAGGTTCACCTTCCGGTCGCCGAGGCGGGTGCGGGCGGCGAGGCTTTCTCCCTCAACAGCCATCTCCAGCACATAGGGCACACATTCCCATCCCAGGAAGGTGGCAAGTCCGGGGCCGGTCTGGGCGGTATCGCCGTCCATCGACTGTCTGCCACAGAGGATCAGGTCGGGTTCGGTCTTTTTCACAGCCATCGACAGGGCGTAAGCGGTGGCGAGGGTATCGGCTCCCGCAAAGGCGGGGTCACTGAGCAGCACCACATGGGGAACACCCCGCTGGATCAGTGCTTCCATGACCGGGGCTGCCGAAGCAGGTCCCATGGTCAGTACGGTGACTTCCGCGCCGGGAATCCGCAGGGCTTCCTCCAGCGCGCTGCAGTCAAAGGGGCTCAGCTCGCCCGAAGTGACTTTGACACAGACAGTGATCTTCATAGGGACTCCTTATTCGTGATAGATGGGGGCGAGGGCATCGTGGATGCGGGAATAGACCTCATACTGCTTCTGATAGAAGGCATGGGTCTCGGGGTCGGGCTCGGTGCGGGAGAGGATACGGGTGCACTTTCCGGCGGCTTCGTCAAAGTCCTTGAAGACACCGCAGGCAACGCCTGCCAGCATGGCGGCACCGAGAGAGGAGTCGCTGTTTTCCACTTCCAGCAGCGGGATGCCCAGCATATCGGCCACGATCTGACGCCAGAGGGGGCTCTTGCCGCCGCCGCCGATGATGCGGGCGACGGGGTCATGGCTGATGCCGAGGCCTTCCAGCTCTTTCTTACAGGCCAGCAGCGAGTAGGCAACGCCTTCCAGTACAGCGCGGCTGAAATGACCTCTGCCGTGACCGGCACGGATACCTACAAAGCTGCCTCTCAGCAGCGGGTCGGCATAGGGAGTCAGCTCGCCGTTGATATAGGGATGGTAGAAAAGACCCTCTGAGCCGGCGGGGACGGCAGCAGCACCTTCGTCCAGTTCACGGTAGTCGGCACCGAAGGTGTCGCGGTACCAGCGGTAGGAGGAGGCAGCGGCCTTGGTGGCGGTGCCGGGATACCAGAGTCCTTCTTTTACATGGGAATAGTTGACCAGATGACGGCTGGGCCATGCCTTGTCGGTGATGACACAGATGCGGCCGGCGGTAGCCAGCTTGACGGTCATCTGACCTTCGTTTACAGCGCCGGAAGCGAGAACTTCCATGGCGGTGTCGGTGGTGCCGCAGACAACGGGGGTACCGGCTGCGAGACCGAGGGCAGAGGCTGCTTCTTCGGTGACCTCACCGGCAAAGTCGGAGGGACGCAGCAGGGGAGGCAGAAGCTTCATGTCAAGGCCGATCAGACCACAGAGCTCTTCGGACCAGCAGTTATTGCGGCAGTCAAACAGCATGCTGCCCTGGGCTTCGATCAGGTCGGTGGCGAATTTTCCGGTCAGGCGATAGCGCAGATAGTCCTTTGCAAAGAAGATCATACCGGTGTTTGCCCAGACTTCCGGCTCGTTTTTCTTGACCCAGTAAAGCTGGGGCAGTGTCCAGATGGTATCGATCTTGTGCAGCGACTGTTCGAGGATCATGTCGCCGGCTTTTTCGCGCAGCTCGGCCACTTCGTTAAGGCTGCGGGCATCGGTCCAGTAGATGGCGGGACGGAGAACTTTGCCGTCCTTGTCGCAGAGCACTGCGGTATGGGTAGGCGCATCGAGGCAGACCGCTGCGATGTCAGCGGGGGAGACACCGCTCTTTTTTAAGACGGCTGCGATGTTTTCCTTAATGGCGCGGAACCATTCGTCCGGGTCCTGTTCGGCCCAGCCGGGATGGGGATAGATGGTAGGATATTCGCTGGAAGCGGAGGCTGCCACTGCGCCGGTCTCTGCCAGCAGGGTGGCTTTGGAAGCGCCGCCGCCAAAGTCAACGCCGAGAAGATATTTCATAGGAAAGTCTCCTTTCTTTTCGGGACTCTGTCCCGAGCCCTGCTCAAGGGCTTTTTTGAAAAAGCGCCCTTGAGAATCCCCAAAAACTTTTGGAGAATTATTTGTTTCAATATGCCGAATAAGGATGGTCCGCGATGAACCATCCTTATTTGTGCCAAAATTGAAAGTTTTACTCGATTTTTTTCAAAAAATCGCGAATTCTCAAGGCAGAGCCTTGAGGCGTCCTCCGCAGAGGACGAAATCCTTTATCGTGAAGAAAAATCAGGAGAGTTTGAGAACCCTATTAAGGGGTTCTCATATATCATTGCCGGGCTCGATGCCTGGCAATGATACAG
>JAFQND010000193.1 GCA_017396055.1 Oscillospiraceae bacterium | reverse complement strand
GAGGAACTGGGGCACATGGAGATGGTGGCGCAGACCATCAACCTCTTAAACGGTCACGACGTTGACGCTGCAAAAGTGCCCTCGGGTGAGATCCAGTCTCACGTGATCCTCGGTCTGAATCCCGGTCTTATCAATGCGTCGGGTTACTCCTGGACGGCGGATTATGTGACGGTGACCGGGGATCTGTGCGCCGACCTGCTCAGTAATATCGCGTCCGAACAGCGTGCGAAGGTGGTTTACGAATACCTTTACCGCCAGATCGATGATAAAAAGGTGCGCGAGACCATTGATTTTCTCTTAAACCGAGAGGAAGCACACAACCAGATGTTCCGCGACGCCTTTAACAAGGTGCAAAGCTCCGGCTCCAACCGAGAGTTCGGCACAACCAAAGCTGCGAAAATGTATTTCTCCATGTCGGATCCCGGTCCCAACGCATTCGCAACGGGTGATACAAAGCCTGTTTCTTTTGAGTGATAGCAAAAAGCCGCTGAGGAATCGTTTGATTCTTCAGCGGCAATTTTTATCTTTCCAATATCACAACAGTTCGATATATTGGAATTGGCCATTTCAATTCTATTTGGCAAGATTCGTTATTTTTTCTTCCATATTAGATAAATACCTAGAATTATTCCAGAAAGAGCAACTGGAGATAACCTTACAAAAAACCATTCAAATGCATGAAGAAGAACTCCGACAACAGCTCTTTCGGGGTCACTGTAATCCCATCCAAAATATGGACTATCAAGTTTAATTACGAGTGCAAAAATTGCTATTATGACAACTGCTAGTAGGCTAAAGAATATTGTTAACTTTTTTCGCTTCGCTTTTCTGCTCAGAGTAAGTTGCAAATTGATGATTTCTAATTTTTCAGAAATCACCTTTAAGTCATTTACTTCTGCCTGTTCAACAATTTCTCCAAGCAAAACACTTACAGGTGTGTCAAGTGCTTCTGATAAAGAAATCAACATATTAGAGTCTGGTACTGATAAACCCTGTTCCCATTTTGAAATTGTTTGACGAACCACATTCAGCTTGATAGCAAGTTCTTCTTGGGATAATCCTTTTGATTTTCGGATTGCCTTTATGTTTTCGCTCAGCATGAGGAATGCCTCCTTTCCTTTAGTAGTCGCCTATATTGTATCGAAATATACCCGTTGCCACAAGCAACGGGTATTAACATTGAGGGGGTGCAACAACAATTAACAGACCGCTATATTCAAGTTTGTCTAACAGCTTTGCAGTAACGATACCGAACAGTCAGGGCAGTAACAAAACGTACTGCACCAAGCATGCATTGTCAGCGGCCACTGGCCGTCAAATTCTTATTTATCGCTTAGTTCACATCCATCCAAAGGGACACCTGTCCTGACCGCATTATTCTCCGTCAGAAATCAGGATCGCTCTGCAGGGAGAGCCCTCCGCACCGGCCAGATTCAGGGGTGCGGCATTCAGAAGATAAGCGCCCTCCGGTACTTCTGCCAGACGGACACCCTCCAGCAGGACAAGACCGGCCCCCAGAAGAATATGATGAACCGCCATCGGCGCGTTCTCCGGTCCGACGGTCTGGGACTCATTTCCCACCAGCAGCATTCCGGATGAGGCAAACACCTTTGCCGCTTCGGCAGAGACCTCAGCCTTTCCCTTGATCAGGATCCTCTTTGCCGCTTCGGGGCCGTGGGCTTTTGCCTTTTCGATGATCGCCGCGGCATCTTCGCCGGAGACGACACCCTGATGCTCCGCCACAAAAGCTGTTCCCACAAAAGCCCCGAGAGATATTTCGTCAACGGTTTTTCCGTCTTTGATAAAGTGAAAGGGCGCGTCCACATGGGTGCCGTTATGGGCGCACATGCTGAAGGCTGTCAGATTGTAAAGACCGCCTTCGTCCATCGAATTGAGTGTCTTTTTTTCAGGTGCCGGATCGCCGGGAAACACCTGACAGCCAAAAACTTCCTGAGAAATATCATAGATCTTCATGGTCGATTCTCCATTGTACATTTTGGTTGGTCCTGCTTTTTATTCGAAAGGAGCGCTGAACGCTCACTCCTCCCGCTCTTTTCCGCAGACGGCGCGGTAATCACACCAGCTGCAGGGGGTGTGTCCGCCGTTTTCTCTGGGGGCGGGCGCCACTTTTCCGGCACAGAGATCTTCGGTCATCTGCGCCACCAGATCGAATGCCTGCTGTCTGAGCGAAACAAGCTCGTCCGGGCCGATCAGAGTTTTTCCGCGATAGGTGCCGTTTTTGTTGACGGTCACCGGCAGATATTTTCCTGCCAGGCCCGGTTCCATGGCTTCCAGGACGGTGCGGTCCTCCAGAAGAAGGCCGTTCATCCGATAGCCGCTGTCGGGGTCGCTCTGCTGGTCTCTCGACAGCTTCGGCTCGGCCGTGCGGGCGGGCATATACAGAATACCGGCGGGACGGATGTTCTGGTATTTTCCATTCTTGGACTGCCAGATGGCAAAGAGATAGAGAAGCATCTGCAGGTTCAGACCCTCTCTCGCTTCATCGAGGCTGAACTCCTTCCGGCCGGACTTATAATCTACCACCCGGACATACCGCTCGCCGCCCAGCTCTGCCCAGTCGACCCGGTCGATCTTGCCGCCTACCTGTACCTGACCGTGAGCGGTATCGATCTTCAGCGGCTCGACAGTGCCGCCCTTGGCGATGACCTCCTCCAGGCCCGCGACCCGGAAAACGGTCTGGGAAAACTCGGCTCTGAGCGCTTTCAGAATACCGAGAAGGGTCTTTTCCAGACGACCGAAATAATAGAGGAATTTTGCTGATTTACCCGGCTCACCGCCCATGACCTGCAAAAGATATTCTGCAAGATACTGTCCCGTCAGCTGACCGAGCTTTTCGTCTGAGAGGGTCGTAAAGTCAGGCCGCTGCAGCACATTTTCGAGGACATAGTGAATGACACTGCCGCGGGAGACCGGCGAAAGCTCCGCACGCATGCGGGGATTCAGCTTTAAGCCGTAACGGCAGAAATACGAGAAGGGACAGCTGTAAAAACGCTCGATCTGGGACGGAGAAAGGCGGATGATCCGGCTGCCGCGGCGGCCGGTGACCAGATAGCGCAGCCCCTCTTCCCTCTCTTTAAGGGCATAGGACCGTCCGGAGACAGCGGCTGCGCCGGCGAACATTTTCAGCGCCAGTTCGGGATCGTTCATCACAAGAGTGCTGAGTTTTTCCGCATCGCGGAGCTTTTCCACCCGCTCACGGTAATAGGAGTCGTCCTCCAGCACCGTCCGCAGGGAGGCGGCAAACGCATCCTCCTCTGCCCGGCAGCGGGCATACTGTAAAAATGTTGTGGACCGGCTCTGACAGAGGTCGGCAGGGTCCATCTCCCGCTGGGTGCGGACAGGAGACCCGGGGAATACCGCTTTAAAGCTGCTGATCAGCTCAGAATATACCTGCGGTTTTCCGGCGGCATCGCCCAGAGCATAGCTGAGATACAGCCGCTCGGAAGGGGTGCTGACCGTCTGATAGGCCACAAAGCGCTCGTCGATGAGTTTCTGTTCCACCGTGTTGTCCAGAAGCATTCCCGCTTCTCTGAGAGAGATCCTTTCGCGGTCGGTGAAAACGCCGCTCTGGGAAGGTGCTGCGGGGAATACCCGGTCTTCGGCGCCGACCGCAAAGACGATTTTTTTCTCGCCGGTACGGATCCGCTCGGCGCTGCCCAGCAAAACGCTGTCCAGGGTCTGAGGGCGTTCGGCAAGTTTTTTCGAACAGGCCGACAGGGCCAGCAGTTCGCGGAATTCCCGCAGGGTCAGGTCGCTCTCCCCTTCGTCGGCGCGAAGGGCGCTGAGCCTTGCCGATGCCGAAAGGAACTCGGTCAGCGCTTCATAGGCGCGTTTTTCGTTTTCGGCTTCCAGCTCTTTTTGTTCGGTGAGAAAAGCGTCGATCCGCCCGCGGATACGGGCAGGGATCTCCAGATCTTCCAGCGCTTTCCAGATGCTTTCGGGAAGGGAGTTCCGGGTCATATGCTGCTTTAAGGTATCTGCAGCCTCCACCGCTTTCTGCCGCAGCGCTTCGGCCATGGCGAGTTCTTTCTTCTCACGGGGACCCATGGGACGGTCGGTAAAACCGCGGGGATGCTGGGTGAAGGGCTCGCGGAAACGGTCGCCCGAACAATTCCAGACATAGGTATAATCTTCAAAGGCAGAGATCTCTTCGGGGGAAAGATCCAGCATGCCGCATTTGAAGAAGGCAAGCACCTCTTCGCGGGGGAGATTTCCCGCCGTCATGGCCGCATATCTTCTCACGAACCGGATCAGGGGCATGGTGTCGGCCGTCTCGCCGCCGTCGCGGAACCAGGGGATCCCGTACCGCTCAAAGGATGCCTCCAGGGCGGTGGCTCTCGTATCCATATCGCGGCCGACAACGGCAATATCGCGGTAGCGATAGCCTTCTCTCACCAGTTCACAGATCTTTGCCGCCACATGATCCGCCTCGTCAAAGGGGCTGTAGAGCCCGGCGGCAAAGACGGCGTTATTTTCTCCTTCAAAGGGCTTCGGCACCGGACGCAGCACCTGTTCGGTAAAATGCCGCAGGGCAGCACTCGCATAGCGTGGCGAACCCAGCTTCACCGGCGGCGCAATGGGACAGCCGCTCTTCACCGCCAGCGCGCGGAGCCTTCTTCTCGTCTCCAGCACGCCTTCAAAAAGCCCCGACTCTTCCTCAAGACAGAGCGAGACGGTCACTTCTCCCTCCACGAGGGCAAGGCGGATAAGCTCCAGCTGACGGGCGGTAAAGCTTTTGAATCCGTCCAGATAGAGGTGTTTTCCGGCAAAATAATGATGCTCCCCGGCCTTTTTGGCGGCTCTCTCCAGATCATCGGTGGGGTCCAGGAAGGTCCGCGCCAGAAGGGCGTCATAGCCTTCGGTGATGAGGGCGAGGTCACAGAGTTTTTCTTTCAGCGATTCGCTTTCGCAGGAGGCGGCAGCCTTCTCAAGCATCATGGGTGTCACGGCGGCCCGCTTCAGCTCTTCGGCCGAATGGAGCATTTCTCCCACGAAATCGGGACGGGCGGCATTTTTTCCGTACAGTTCCAGCATGGGACGGCAGGCTTTGAGCGTCTCGCGCATCAGAAGCAGCCGGACGGTCTCTCCCGCCCGCTCACCGGCGGCACCGCCGTACAGCCGGAAGATCTCCTCGGCCAGACGGCCGAAGCTGAACACCTGTACATTTTCCGAAAGGACGGGCCCGAGACTCAGCCAATATTCGCGCTCTGCCTCAAAGGAATACTGTTCGGGCACGAGAAGAACGACCCGCTCCCCCGCCTGTGCGCGGGCACGGATCTCCTCCATGATCTTTACGGACTTGCCGCTTCCGGCACCGCCTTCTACGGTTCGCAGCATTCCCATCATCCTTTCGTTTTTGCTGATTCTATCATACCATAAATCGGGATAAAAAACACCCCTCCCGCAAGCGGAAGGGGGTTCTGGATCAATTTTCTTCGGCCTGCAGCTGACGCAGCTCTTCCATGAAAGTCTCCACATCAGAGAAATCGCGATAGACCGACGCAAAGCGGATATAGGCCACCTTGTCCAGCTCTTTGAGCTGTTTGAGAACGTATTCGCCCAGCTCGCGGGAGGTGACCTCCTTGACCAGCTGATTGGCATAGCCCTGTTCGATGGAATCGACCAGACGATCGAGGGTATCGACCGAAACGGGACGTTTTTCACAGGCTCTGAGCAGACCTGCCAGCAGTTTGTTGCGGTCAAACATCTGACGGGACTTATCTTTTTTGACCACGACCAGAGGAGTGGTCTCGATCACTTCATAGGTAGTAAAACGGCGGCCGCAGGCAAGACACTCACGGCGTCTGCGGATCTTTTCACCGTCTTCGGTGGGACGGGAGTCCACGACCTTACTGTCGAGGTAGGCGCAGTAGGGACATTTCATAGAATTGCCTTTCTGCCGGCTGATGCTCCGGCGTGGATCTGATCTGGAAAAGGAGCAAACTTTCCTGCTCTCGTTATTCTACCATCTTTTCAGAAAAACCGCAAGTATTTTCCGAAAGCTTACAGGGTGATATATTCCGAGTTCTCTCTGGAGGTATCCAGGTTTTCGACGATGAGCACCTTTGCATCTTCGCTCATCTGCATCTGGTGCCAGGTGCCGGCCTTGACATTATAGATCTTGCCGGGCTCCATGGGATATTCGGTTATCTCTCTGCCGATCAGCAGGGTCACTTCGCCCGAAAGCAGAACAAAGACCTCATCGGTCTGCATATGCCGCTCGATATAGGGCTGTTTTCCCTTGGCCCAGTCGGGCTTGAAATTGGCGATGGCGACCCGCCATGCACCAAAGTCGACCTGAGGCTTGAAGCCTTCGCCGGTGTACTCTCTGATCTCGATGATGTTGTCCATGATAGTTCCTCCTGTGTCAATATTTCAGGCCTCTCAGCACCGAAAGGCTTTGGGTCAGTTCTTCATATCCGCCGTAGTTTTCGCGGTAGAGCTCGAGGATGACGCCGTCATCATATCCCAGCGCCTTCAGCTTTGCAAGGAATCCCGCTATATCGGCTTTTCCCTTTCCGACGGGCAGACAGTCGCTCTGGCCGTCCGAGTCGCTGATGTGGATATGGCGCACCGATTTTCCCAGCGCGTCCAGGATCTCCATGGGGTCATATCCCGAACGGAGCGCCTGTTTCAGGTCAAGGGTAAAGGCGGCAAGGCTTCCCAGATATTCCTTCATCCTTACAAGATAGCCGAGGTCGCGGCCGCGGTTGCGGACGACATTTTCCTGAGTCACCATAATGCCGAAGGAATATCCCCGCTCGGCCAGGCGGGCAAACCGCTCAAAGGTCTGTTCTTCCGACAAAAATCCGCCGGGACGGTCGCCGTGCAGCACGAACACTTCGGCACCCAGTTCTGCCGCCGCCTGGAAATAGCGGCTGTACAGTTCCAGCGCCTCGTCCACCCGGCGCTCATATTCCGAGAAGAAATAGAGAGGCTCCAGCGCGGAAGTATAGGGATGGACCGACTGGACCCTTGTACCGGAGGCGGCAAGGATCTGTTTCATCTCGCCCAGAAGGGGCTCGTCGGTCTCAAGAAGCGAGTTGAAGAATATTTCGATAAAGGGGACCTCCTGCTCCGCCAGCCAGCGGACAGCCTGTTCGGTCGGCAGCGGGTAAAAACAGGACGTGGAAATTCCGAAACGCATAAAGCACCTCTGAAAAAACGCAAAACCGGACGGCAGCGGCCGCCCGGCTTATCAGCGGGATCAGGCCATGAGCTTCTTGGCCTTTTTGTCTTCTTTCTGGCCTCTGGTCTTCCATGCGGTCCAGGCGGAAACGCACAGACAGATAGAGGAATAAGAACCGGAGATCAGACCGGCGATCATAGGAAGCGAGAAGGTCACGATCGAGTCGACCTGGTAAATAAGACCCATCACGCAGACGATGGCCATGGCACCCAGGGTGGAAACCGAGGTATGAATGGTACGGGTCAGAGTCTCATTGGTAGAATCGTTGACGATCTCCTTGAGGGTCTTTGTCTCGCCATAGAGCTTTTCGTTCTCACGGATACGGTCATAGATAACGATGGTGTCATTGACCGAATAACCCAGAATGACCAGTACGACGGCAATGAAGTTGTCGTCCAGCGGCATACGGAAGATGACGAAAGCAGCGAATACCATCGCAACGTCATGCAAAAGCGCGATGACCGCAAAGACACCTGCCGACCAGCCGCCGATCTTTTTGAACCGCACGGCGATATAAATGATCATAAACAGGGACGAGAAGAAGACAGCGACCAGCGATTTCAAAAGGAAGTCTTTACCCATGGTGGGCGAAACGCTGCTGACAGAAACGCTCTGGATATTGTTGTCGGGGAATGCCTTCTGAAGGGCAGCGAGCAGCTCGTTCTGCTCCTCCACGGCAAAACCTTCAGAGCCGGAGAACTCGACATTGTAATTGGGCTCGCCGGTCTGGATATTCTGGGAGCCGGTGACCTTGGCATCGATGCCGGTGACATCGACGATCACATCATGGAAATCTTTCTCGGCCACTTCGCCGGCATAGGAATAGGTGGCCATGTTGCCGCCTCTGAACTGGATATCGATCTCGACACCGAAAACAAAACAGGCGATCAGAGCAAGAAGCAGAAGGGAGCCGGAAATAATGATATAGTTCTTCAGGCTGCCGACAAAATCAAAGTAATGGGGCTTTCTCTTTGCCATTATTTCTCACCTCCGTACAGATAGGGCTTGCGCAGGAATTTGAAGCGGGAAAGAGACTTGAGCATCAGTCTGGAAGCGGTTACACCGAAGACGAAGTTCAGGATCGCACCGACCAGCAGAGTAAAGCCGAAGGAGTAAATCTCACCGGCTGCGGAAGCACCGAAGATGAAGAACAGGGGTCTCAGGAGTTTTGCAAAGATGGCATCGGTGGGACCGAATGCGCCCATCAGGATAATAGCAACGATCATCAGGGTCAGGTTGCCGTCCAGAATTGCGCTGAAGGCGCGCTGATAACCCAGGCTGATGGCACCGTCGATGGATTTGCCCGACTGGATCTCTTCTTTGATACGGGCGGCGGTGATAACGTTGGCGTCAACGCCCATACCGATGGACAGGATGATACCGGCGATACCGGGCAGGGTCAGGGTAAAGCTGGGGATGAAGGGGAAGAAGCCGGAAACGGCTGCGACAGAACCGGCGATCTGGCCCATCAGAGCGATGGCGGCAACAAAGCCGGGCAGACGATAGATGAATATGATATAAGCGGCGATCAGCACATAGGCGATGACACCGGCCTGTACCATGACGTCACGGGCACCCATACCCATGGTGGGGTCGATGGTGCTGTAGTTCTCGGTGACCAGTTTGAAGGGCAGCGCACCGGAGTTGATCTTGTTGGCCAGCGACTGGGCCTCTTCAGCGGTGAAGTTGCCGGTGATGACAGCGGAGCCGTTGGTAACGGGCACGTTTACACTGGGATAGGAGATGTTGGTCTCGTCCATCCAGATGGAGATGACACCGTTGCCTGCCAGACGGGTGGTGGCTTCGGCAAAGGCAGACTTGCCGGAATCGTTCAGCTCGAGATTGACGCCGAACGTGTTGTTCTGATGGTCATAATAAGCGTTGGCGCTCTTGACATCGACACCCTGCAGGATGACGTTTTCCTTGGTGATACCGGCGGGATGGCCCAGCTCGTCGATCTCATAACCCTCGCGGAAGGTCAGCAGAGCGGTCTCGCCCAGCTCCTGGATAGCCTTTTCGGGGTTGAAGTCAGACTCGCCTTCCTTCCAGGGGAAGCGGACGATGATACGGTCTTTATCGTAGTCGGTATAGACCTCATAGTCGGTGATGTTCAGAGTGACCAGACGGGTGGTGATAACAGCCTCGGCTGCATCCATCTGGGAATCGGTGGCATCGATTCCTTCGGGGGGAGTAAAGGTAACGTCAACACCGCCGCGGATGTCAATGCCCCAGCGGATATCGTTGCCGCCTTTGATGTAGACGTTCTTTTTGTCGCCGTAGGTGGTGCTTAAGCCCGTCAGGGAAAAGACCATCAGCAGGACAGTCAGGATCGCCACAATGAAAAAGACGGGTTTTCCAACTCGTTTCATGGAACAATTCCTCCATTGCTGAAATTTATGCCGGATCGCTGATCAGGAGCAAATATCGGATCCTCCGAAGGGGAGGTTTGCGCGTTTATCAGAAAAGCGGACACTAATAGTACAATTATAGAGGAACAAGCATAAAAAGTCAAGGCATAGTCCCGCTTCGGAGGTAGATCAGTTGCAAATATTTCGTGAATATGCTATAATTTTTGTCGCACCGGAAGGGATCCCGCCGCTTCACCCGCGCCCAGCGGACGGGAGGATCCGGAACGCTGGAGATCTCTCCCCCGCGGGAGATGATGGCTCTGAACAATTTTGTTGCGCGGAGAAAACGGAGGTCGTAATGACGAAAACAAACACACAGAAAATGGTACAGATCGCGCTCATCGGTGCGCTGTACACCGTACTCACCCTTGCCTTTGCCCCCTTCAGCTTCGGCTCGGTACAGTTCCGGCTGAGTGAGGCGCTGACCCTGCTGCCGCTCTTTTCCCCCGTGGGGATATGGGGCGTCACCTTCGGATGCTTTTTTTCGAATCTTCTGGGGTTTTTGCTGGGCACCAACCCGATCGGCGCCGCAGATGCCTTTGTTGGTACGGCCGCTTCTCTTTCGGCTGCGGTTGTGACCCATCTGATCGGACGGTGTGTCTTTTCAAAAAATGAACGTCGCTGCCGGCTGATCCGCTGTCTTCTGGCACCGGTCCCCGTGGTGGTCATGAACGCCCTTCTGGTGGGCGCGGAGCTGGCTGTCATCTTCGGCGGAAAACCTGGCGAAAGCTTCGGCGCCATTTTCGCTTTTCAGGCGCTTTCTGTGGCTGCGGGCGAGATCCTGGTCTGTTATACCGTCGGCATGCTGTTATGCGGTGTACTTTATCGCAACGATTTATATAAAAAATTCTTCAGATAAAGCAAATAAAAAGGAGTTCCCCCAGGGGAGCTCCTTTTTTCGATTCAGAATATTTTCATGCCGTCGACCGCGACGGTGACAGGCAGCGGAAAGTCCAGCGCGTCAACCGCTTCGAGCATCTGGTCATGGGAGGAACCGTGGTTGATATGGGTCAGATACACCTTCGTCTCCGGCGTGATGGCACCGCTGTCAAACAGCTCGCCCACCAGTTCCCTGACCTGCTCAAGGCACATATGCCCGCCATAACGGCCGAAATGGATGCCGGCGGTGGCTTCGCTGATAAAGATATCCAGGTGCAGTTTTTTTACCGCTTCCAGGGTCTCCGGGAGCCATTTTCCGCTGTCGAGACCGTAAAAGAGGCTTCTTCCATCGGGAAGTTCCACCAGATACATGGCGGAATTCGGTTCCACATTGCCTTTGTGATTGCCGCGGAAAGGGGTCACAAAGACATCGCCGACCTTTGTCCGTTCACCGAATTTCAGCTGATGGAAGACGACGATCCCCTCCTCCACCCACGAGCGCAGCATTCCCTTGAGGATCCAGGGACTGTCCATCCAGAGACGGGTGATCTCAAAGGCTTCTTCGGTGAAGTAATAATGGATGGGTTTCCGAAAGCGCTTGCTCCACATGGCTTCCATCAGCATATGGGGATTCAGATGGTCGTCATGGGTGTGGGTGATCAGCACATGCTCGATATCGGTGATATCGCCGAATCTCATCGACTGGGCGACCGCGTCGGCACCCAGATCCAGCATGATTTTGTCGCTGAGCCGAAAGCAGGATCGCATCCGGCTGTAGATGCCGCCTTTTTCCCTCGCTTCAAGGCAGACGGGACAGCGGCAATAGGGCGCGGGAATGCCCTCTGCGGCGCTTGTTCCCCAGAATTGTCCGATGAGCATGATCGTTTCTCCTTACAGCTCTGCCAGCTTCAGGGTCGCTTCGATGACCTCTTTGCGGTCGGGGTTCTTTTTGCGGTCGCGGATCTCGCCGAAGAAATACTCGGTGGTGCCGG
>JAFQND010000192.1 GCA_017396055.1 Oscillospiraceae bacterium | reverse complement strand
TTCGAGACCGGTCAGGAAACTCCCGTCACCATGCTGCGCTGCTTTGAGAAGGTAGGTACTGATAATCTGGCTGTCAATCTGGATACTGCCAATCTGATCCTCTATGGCAAGGCAAATCCTGTGGATGCGGTCGATATCTTCGGCAGATATATCCGCAATCTTCATGCCAAAGACGGTCTCTGGCCCGTCAACGGCCACGATCTGGGCAAAGCTGTCCGTGTGGGCGAAGGCGCAGTTGATTTCGATACCGTCCTGCATAAGCTTCATGCGCTGGGTTATGACGGTTATGTGACGATCGAACGCGAGATCGAGGGCGAACAGCAGATCCGCGACGTGAATGACGCCCGTATCTGTCTGCAGGCTATTCTGGACCGGATCTACGGCTGAACCGGCATATATATTCATCTGACCGATGCTGTTTTTTGGCATCATCAATATCAGAACAAACTGAGGAGGAAAAATATCATGATGAAAATCGGCGTATGTGTCGTCTTTTCCGCTATGGAAGACATGGATGCAAAATTCAAGGCAGTTGTAGACCAGGGCTTCGACAACTGTCAGCTGATCTGGTGGAAGACCGATTGCTGGTCCGATGAAAATGCAGCCACCATCAACGAGCTGGTTAAAAAGTACGGCCTGACCATCTCTGCTTTCTGGTGCGGCTGGGACGGCCCCAAGGCATGGAACTTCTATGAAGGTCAGAAGACCCTCGGCCTCGTTCCCCCCGAATACCGCGAGATGCGTGTCAAGAATCTCTGCGACGGCGCTGATTTCGCAAAGAAGCTGGGCGTTGAGAATGTTGTCACCCATATGGGTTACATCCCCGAGAATCCTTACGATCCCGAGTACGAGCCCTTCTGTGATGCAGTTCGCGTAGTTGCCGAGCATCTGAAGAAGAACGATCAGTATCTGCTGTTTGAGACCGGTCAGGAAACTCCCGTTACCATGCTGCGCTGCTTTGAGACTGTCGGCACCGATAACCTGGGTGTCAATCTCGATACTGCCAACGTTATCCTGTACGGTAAAGCAAACCCCGTCGACGCACTGGAAGTCTTCGGCAAATATGTCCGCAATCTCCATGCCAAGGATGGCTGCTGGCCTGTCAACGGTCATGATCTGGGCGAAGAAACTGCCATCGGCAAGGGCAAAGTCGATTTCCGCGGTGTTATCTCCAAACTGTATGACCTGGGCTATGATGCTTATGTCACCATCGAACGCGAGATCTCCGGCGATGAGCAGGTCCGCGATATCCTCGCTGCCAAGGAATATCTGGGCAGCCTGATCGAAGAAGTAAGCAAATAATTTTCCGTGAAAAAGCCTCCCGTCTTCATGGCGGGAGGCTTTTCTTATTTCTTCTGCAGGTATTCCAGTGCCGCAAGGGCAGCTACTGCGCCGTCGCCGGCTGCGGTCGCCAGCTGACGGACGGTTTTGGTGCGGCAATCGCCGGCAGCAAAGATACCGGGACAGCTTGTCCGGCAGTCTTCACCCGCTCTGATATAACCGTTTTCCAGCTCTATGAGATCACTGAAGCGGTCGTTCTGGGGCATCTGTCCCACAGCGATAAAGAGACCGTCCACGGGGATTTCCTGTTCGGAACCGGTTTTCAGATCTTTTACCGTGATGCCTGCAAGTTTTTTCTCACCCTGCAGCGCTGTGACCGCGGACGAACGGAGAACGGTGACGTTTTCTTTTGTTTCTGCCAGTTCCAGCGTGCTCTTCTCTCCGCGGAATTCATCTCTGCGATGGATCAGATAAACTTTGGCAGCCAGTTCACTGAGGACCAGCGCGTCGTCGAGGGCGGTATTTCCTCCGCCGACCACTGCGACAGTTTTGCCGCGGTAGAAAGCGCCGTCACAGGTGGCACAGTAAGAAACGCCTCTTCCGGTAAAGGTATCTTCCCGGTCGACGCCGAGAGGACGGTTTTTAGCACCGGTGGCAAGGATGACCGCTCTGGCGGCGATGGGCCCGGAGGGTGTATCAACGAGGAAGTGGTCTGCCTCTTTGCGGATAGCGTCGACTGACTGGAAATCGAATTCTGCGCCCGCGTTTGAAGCCTGATCGAAAAGGGCTGCCGAAAAATCCGCGCCGGAGACCGACGGGATACCGGGGTAATTTTCGACTTCTGCGGCATTGACGATCTGTCCACCGCAGATCAGCTCTTCCAGAACGAGGACCTTTTTGCCTGCTCTTGCACCATAGATGCCGGCGGTCATGCCGGCAGTGCCGCCGCCGACGACCAGAATATCATACTCAGTCATAATATCACCCGTTGATCATCTTGAGAATGGCAGGTTTGGGACGGACACCGACACTGACGTCAGCCACTTCGCCGTTTTTGATCAGGACGAGAGTGGGAATGGACTGTACATCAAAGGCTGCAGCCAGCTCGGGCTGTTCGTCTACGTTGACTTTGCCGACAATAACGGAATCCTGTTCTTCGGCGATCTGATCCACAACGGGAGAGAGCATGCGGCAGGGACCGCACCAGCTGGCCCAGAAGTCGATGAGAACAGGCTTTTCTTTGGAAGCGTCAATGACAGCTTCACGGAAGTTATCGGTGGTGATGGTGAGAACGCTCATATTTATACCTCCTGAATTTGGTTGGACGTGGATGATTGTTTTTATGTTTTTATTATAGTATAATAAAAACGAATAGTCAATATATTTTTGAATAATTCTAAAAATATATTTTCCGGGTTTAATTTGCTTTGCTGTTTTCCGACGGGAGGTTCTCATGGGAAAAGTTACAAAACGGGATTGGATCCTGTATATGATCGTACTGCTGTTCAGCGCAGTGTTCCTGATCGGCGGATGGAAAATGACCACTGCCGGTTCCAAACTGCTGGGACAGAATGTCAACGGTTCCATCGCTCCTGCCGTCAAGGCGGAGATCGTTGAGGTGCTCAGCAAAAACGAGATCTTCAGCCAGTATACCGGCACCGTCACCGAACTGCGGACGGTCTGTTATGCGGTGATCTCCGAAGGCGAAGATGAGGGAAAAAGAGTACTGGTGACTCATGTGATGGACAGCACGGCCATGCTGACGGCAGAACCCTTTGAGGAAGGCGACCGGGTCTTTATATATGAAGGAGAAAACGAATACGGCGAAGCACAGTGGTTTGTGGAAGGGCCGGTCCGTTCAGGATGGCTGCTGGGACTGACGGCGGCATTCTGTGTCCTGGTGGTCCTTTTTGGCCTGGGCAAGGGCATAAGGACGATCCTCTCGCTGATATTGACCTGTCTTGCGATCTTCTGTGTGCTGGTACCGGCGATCATCGGCGGATTCAACATCTATCTCACCGCCATCATCGTCTGTCTTTATACGGTCATTGTCACCCTGTCGCTGGTCAGCGGCTGCACCTTTAAAAGTCTTGCGGCAGCTCTGGGCTGTGCGGGCGGTGTAGGTATTGCCGGTCTCATTACAATTGTCAGCGAGAAATATCTGCGGCTTACCGGTCTGACAGACGATGATTCGATGCTTCTTCTATTTATAAATGAAGACAAGCCCATCGACCTGAAGGCGCTGATCTTCGCCGGGATCCTTATCGGAGCCCTTGGTGCGACGATGGACGTTGCCATGTCCATCAGTTCTTCTCTGACCGAGCTGATCGCAAATGTGCCGGACATGGGATTTTTCCGCATCATCCGCTCCGGCTTCTCCATTGGCCGGGATATCATGGGTACCATGGCCAATACACTGGTGCTGGCCTATGTGGGCAGCGGCCTGCATGTGACTTTGCTGTTCATGACCTATTATGAACGGCTGGAGGATATTTTAAACGTGGAACTGATCGCCGTGGAGATCCTTCAGGCCATGGCGGGAAGCATCGGCATTCTCTTTACGATCCCTGCATCGACTCTGGCAGTAGCCGGCTTCCGCCTGTTGGAACGGAGGAAAAAATGAGTATCGGACTTTATATTCATGTTCCTTTCTGTGCATCCAAATGTGCTTACTGCGATTTTTATTCCCGCGTCCGGCGGGATCAGCTGCCCGATTATCATGCGGCGCTGAAACGGGAGATCTCCGGCTGGAAGGAAAAGGGCGTTAAAGCCGATACACTTTTCTTCGGAGGTGGCACCCCTTCCCTGCTGACGCCGGAGCAGATCGACGAACTGATCGTTCTTTGTCGGGAAGTATTCTCTCTGGAAGGCGAGATCACAATGGAAGCCAATCCCGATACGGTAACACCGGAGTCACTGAGAGGATATCGCGCGGCGGGTGTGAACCGTCTTTCTTTCGGCGTGCAGTCAGCAATCGATTCCGAACTGAAGCTGTTGGGAAGAAAACACACCTTTGCCGATGCGGAGCGGGCAGTATATGCTGCGCGGGATGCCGGCTTTGACAACCTCACGCTGGATCTGATGCTCGGTATCCCGGAACAGACAGCTGATTCCCTGCAGATGACTCTTGAACGGATCATGAGCCTGAGACCGGAGCATCTCTCCTGCTATCTGCTGAAGATCGAGGAGGGCACCGTTTTCTATAAACGGCAAATGGGAAGTCTCTGCGCTGATGAAGACACCACAGCGGATTTTTATCTGGCGGTTTGCGATCATCTGAAAAAGCTGGGCTATCGGCATTACGAAATCTCCAATTTTGCGCTGCCCGGCTATGAGAGCCGGCACAATCTGAAATACTGGCGCTGTGAGGATTATCTCGGCTTTGGCCCGGCGGCACACAGCTGTTTCGGCGGCAGACGATTTTATCATCCTGCCGATCTGGCGGCATATATTTCCGGCAGTGCGCCCGTGGATGACGGTCCCTCCGGATCTGCTGAGGAAAAGCTGATGCTCGCTCTGCGGCTGGAGGAAGGTGCCGGGCCTTTGCCCGGCTATGATTGGGAAGCCCTTCGAAAACGGTGCGCTCCCTACCTGAAAGCCGGCCTGATGACGGAAAAAGATGACAGACTCTCCTTTACGGAAGAGGGCTTCCTCCTCTCCAACAGTCTCCTCGCGGAGATATTGTAACAGAATATGACAGCAAAACGGTATCAGATGTTACATCGTGATACCGTTTTGTTACTGTTAAAGCAGCTGATATAACAAAGAATTGTACTTGTCTGAAAAACACTTCGCCGTCAGAAAACGGTAAAACGCCTCAATTTCACAGCACAATAGCCTATGAAGCAGAAAAAGCACCGTCATAGTGCACAAATATATGACCTTTTTGAAAATTCATGGCCAAAAGAGTTGCAATTTTTTTACGGACTTGGTATAATAACAACGGTTACAAAATTGTAACCGATTTGTAATCAGCAGAAAGGAGACGGTTCAGATGGCAATTCATAACGGCACTCCCGCCGGCGATCCTCTGAACAAGGTTGTTTCTGTCCTGAAGAAAGGATATTCTGCCGCAAAGGAAATGCTTCTGCGGTGGAAAGAATATATGCATGAGCACACAGCACCTGCCTGTAAAAAGCTGGGCGAATCTGCCGGGGATCTTTGTGAAACAGTCGGCAGCGCAGCAGCCGATGACCTGAAACTGGTCGGCCGTGCTGTATACGGAAAACTCTCTGCCGCCGGCAATAAGACTCTGGACCGTATGATCGTTGTTACCGACCGGGTCGGTGAAAGCGTCATCGATTTTGGCAAGAGATTTATCAAGCCTTTCCGCAGTGTATGGCATGCCCCCCGTCTGGTCGCCGAAGGTTATCGCCGCGGCGGCGCAAAAGAAGCTTTCTTTACTTTTGTAGACGGTATCTGCAACAACCTTTATGTATTTAAGACCATCGTCAATCATGCCCTTCCCGTTCTGGGTCTGGCAATTCTGTTCAGCGTGGTACAGAGCGGCCTTCAGATCGACTATGCTCTGGCAGTTGAGCAAGACGGCGAGGTGATCGCTTATGTGGAGGACGAATCGGTTTATGCCGAAGCACAGCGTGATCTGCGCAGCCGTATCATCTCCACAGAAGAAGAGACCGAACTGAATCTGCAGCCCACCTTTATGGTCGCAGCAGTCAGCGCAGGCGATATCACCGATACCAAATC
This sequence comes from Oscillospiraceae bacterium, assembly GCA_017396055.1. GTDB lineage: Bacteria > Bacillota > Clostridia > Oscillospirales > Ruminococcaceae > Faecivivens. The sequence continues at coordinate 4,518 of JAFQND010000192.1, read as the reverse complement.
TCTGACCGACGACCTGATCCGGATGTCCACCAATGACATTCAGGAGGCACAGGGCCTGTACATCGACGGCGAGTTTTACGGCGCGGTTCGTTCCGCGGCTGCCATCACCTCTCTTCTTGACAACAAACTGGCTGAGTATACCACCGGCGCTGAGGATGAGACCGTTGCGCTGACCCGTGATGTACAGCTGCGTGAGGGACTTTATCCCACCGCAAGTCTTGTCAATGTCGGTCAGATCACCGCACTGCTGAATTCCGAGGTCCAGTCCAGACAGACTTATACCGTTCAGCAGGGCGACAGCCCCATCATGATCGCCAACAAAAACGGCCTGACTTATGCAGAGTTCAAGGCTATGAACCCCAATATCGAAAAGGAATGCCTGATCGGTCAGGAAACGATCATTGCAGAGTCCGAGCCTTTCCTCGGCGTTGAAGTGACCCGTACCATCACCTATGATGAGACCATTCCCCACGAGACCGAGACCACTGAGGATTCTTCCAAGGCACAGGGCTATGCCGTTGTGACACAGGAAGGCGAAGATGGTTCCAAGAATGTTACCGCCAGAGTTACTCTGGTCAACGGCATCGAAGAGGAACGCGAAATCCTGTCTGAGACAGTTACTGTTGAGCCTGTCACCGAAAAGGTCACCCGCGGTACCAAACAGAACACCACTTATGTGGCTTCCTACGTTTCTCCTTCCCATGGTTCCGGAAATGTGAACGGAACGATGATCTGGCCTACCAACAAGGGATACATCAGCTGTTATTACGGCAGCGGCGGCCACAGAGGCCTGGATATTGCTGCCCCCTATGGAACTCCCATCTATGCTGCTATGGGCGGTAAGGTCGTTGTTTCCGGCTGGTACTACAGCTATGGCAAATGTGTTGTGATCGATCACGGAAACGGTGTCCGTACTCTGTACGCCCACTGCTCCAGCCTGAATGCTGCGGTCGGTCAGCAGGTCGCTCAGGGCGAACTGATCGGTAAGGTCGGCTCCACAGGCTATTCTACCGGCAACCATCTGCATCTTGAAGTTCAGATCAACGGCAGCAACCGCAACCCTCTGAACTATCTCTCTTAAAAAATGAACGGAGCGTTCTTTGGAACGCCCCGTTTTTTGCTTTTATTCGGCGGGAGTGAGCACAGCGGCAGCCCAATCGTTTTCTTCCCGGATCTCTTCCACTTTGAATCCGTTTTCGCGCAGTACCGAGAGTACTTCTTCAGCGCGTTCAGAAATGATGCCGGAGACCACCAGAGTGCCGGATTTTTTCAGATAACGTGCAAAGAGAGGCGCCATGGCAATGATAACGTCGGCTACGATATTCGCCACGATCACATCATATTCCTTTTCGGCCAGCTTGTCGGCGAGTTTACTGTCGCCCAGTACATTGCCGCAGTAAAGGGTGAGGTTTTCGCCGTCCACGCCGTTAAGCGCGGCGTTTTCATGGGAGATTTTAACGGCCAGCTGATCGATATCGACACCGGTGACGGAGCCTGCTCCCAGTAGCAATGCGGCGATGGAGAGGATACCGCTGCCGCAGCCCATGTCCAGAAGATCGCATCCTTCAGGCAGATTTTTCGAGAGGAAGCCGAGACAGAGCCGGGTGGTATGATGACCGCCGGTGCCAAAGGCCATGCCGGGATCGAGGCGGAGGACTTTCTGTCCGGGGACAGGATCGAAGCTTTCCCATTCAGGAACGATCGCCAGTTTTTCACTGATGACGATGGGATGATAATATTTCTTCCAGGCGGTCTCCCACTCTTCCTCTTCCTTATATCCCACAGTCAGTTTCAGCTCGCCCAGATCCAGATCGGTGGTGCGGCGAAGACCGGGAAGATCGGCTTTGATCTGGTTGAGGGTCTCAAAGCCCTGAGGATTGTCGGCCAGATAGAATTTTACGACAGTGTCGCAGGAAGCCATTTTCATCAGTTCCTCGTCCACATAATCCCAGTAGATGGTGGTATCATTCAGAAAGCTGTTGAAATCGGCTGCATCTTCGATCATGGTGCTGCTGACGCCGTGCGCCATCAGAAAACCGCATATGATCTCGATGCCGGGGGTGGTGGTTTTCAGGCTGATCTCTGCCCAGTTCATAACATTTCTCCTTGCAGGCTGAATTTTTACCGGAATGATTACCGGTCTGCTGTTTCCATCATACTATAATTGCGGCGGATTTGCAAGGCACAACCGCACGGGAAAGAAAAAGCTCCCGCAAAGGGGAGCTTTCACTGTTTCGGTATAGCAGATGCTCAGATATCGCGATGGTATCCTCAGATATCACGGGTTTCGCCCATGAAGAACAGAGCGACCGTGCCGGGACCGGAATGAGAACCGATGACGGGGCCGATGTTGCCGATGACGATCTTCTTCATCAGACCAAAACGCTTGCGGACCAGATCAGCAACATATTTTGCGTCGTCGATGCAGTCGCCGTGGGAGATATAGAAGAAATCGTTCTCGTAATCGCCGATCCGTTCAGCCATCTTGTCCACCAGCCAGTTCAGAGACTGTTTGCGTCCGCGGGTCTTGGAGACATTGATCAGGTGGCCTTCGTCGTCCACATGCAGCAGAGGCTTGATGCCCAGAGCAGTACCGATGATTGCGGTCATCTTGGAAACACGACCGCCGCGGTGCAGATGGTTCAGGTCGTCAACGGTGAAGTTGTGGCAGACATGCAGCTTTTCAGCTTCGATCTTTTCAGCCAGTTCTTCGAGAGAAAGGCCCTGCTTTTTCCATTCAATGGCGTAGGTGAGGAGTAAGCCCTGACCCATGGAAGCAGCGAGGGTGTCGATAACACGGACTACGGCGCCGGGATAGCGTTCCATGACGTCGTTTGCGGCGATGCAGCAGGCCTGATAGGTGCCGGACAGACCGGAAGAAAAAGCGAGATGCAGAACATTATAGCCCTCTTTGACCAGACTTTCGAAAGACTTAGCTGCCTTTTCGACCGATACCTGAGCGGTTTTGGGCATGGCGCCCTCTCTGACCAGTTTGTAAAATTCACCGGTTTCGAGACTGTTATCGCTGCCTTCTTCATATTCATGGTCCTGAAGGATGTAGGTCAGACCCAGAATGTTTACATTATTGCTGCGGTAATAGGTCAGATCCATATCGCAGGTGGTTTCGGTGGAAAGGATGAATCCCTTGCTCATATCATTCGCTCCCCTTTCGGCAGGATGGTAATATTGATCAAATATGCACACTTACTTTTATATTATACACGTTGATTTATCAACTGGCAAGAAAAAAAGCGTAAGCGAAGCATCTTTGTGGAAAATGTCAAAAACCAGGCGATATAATTGTGCATAAGAGCGAAGTTGCGTTTGTTCACAATCTGGATATTGATTTTTTCTTTGAAAAGGATAAAATAGATAGTGTTAGCACTCGAAATGATTGAGTGCTAATCAAGCGAAGTGAACAATGTACTTTCATACAGGAGGAATTACTATGAATATCAAACCGTTGGCAGACAGAGTCGTCATCAAGATGACCGAGGCTGAAGAAGTCTCCAAGGGCGGCATCATCCTCGCTGCAGCAGCACAGGAAAAACCCTCTGTGGCTGAAGTCGTTGCAGTTGGTGCAGGCGGCTTTGTGGATGGCCACGAAGTCAAAATGGAACTGAAAGTCGGCGACAAGGTTCTGGTCGGCAAATATGCCGGTACCCAGGTCAAACTGGACGGCCAGGAATACACCATCCTGCGTCAGAGTGACGTTCTGGCCATCGTCGAGTGATTTAACCGCTAACTGAGAAAGGAAGAAACTATCATGGCAAAACAGATTGTTTACGGCGAAGAAGCCAGAAAAGCACTGCAGGCCGGTATCGACAAACTGGCCGATACCGTTAAGATCACCCTTGGCCCCAAAGGCCGCAACGTTGTTCTCGATAAGAAATTCGGCGCTCCTCTGATCACCAATGACGGCGTTACCATCGCCAAAGAGATCGAGCTGGAAGACGCTTTCGAGAACATGGGCGCTCAGCTGGTCAAAGAAGTTGCTACCAAGACCAACGACGCTGCCGGCGACGGCACCACCACCGCTACCCTGCTGGCTCAGGCTCTGGTACGCGAAGGTATGAAGAACGTTGCTGCAGGTGCTAATCCCATGGTCCTCAAGAGAGGTATCCAGAAGGCTGTCAGCGCTGCTGTTTCTGCAGTTGTCACCAACTCCAAGGCTGTTGCCGGCACCGAGGACATCGCTCGCGTTGCTACCGTTTCTGCTGACAACGAGTTCGTCGGTACCCTGATCGCTGAGGCTATGGAGAAGGTCTCCGCCGATGGCGTTATCACCATCGAAGAATCCAAGACCGCTGAGACCTACAGCGAAGTCGTTGAAGGCATGCAGTTCGACCGCGGCTACATCTCTCCCTACATGGTTTCCGACACCGATAAGATGGAAGCCGTTCTGGATGACGCCATGGTTCTGATCACCGACAAGAAGATCTCCAACATCCAGGATCTGCTGCCCCTGCTGGAGCAGATCGTTCAGAACAGCAAAAAGCTGCTGATCGTTGCTGAGGA
>JAFQND010000191.1 GCA_017396055.1 Oscillospiraceae bacterium | reverse complement strand
GTGATGCAATGCGCTATTGCCGCGATTCAAGCACCGTATCCCAGAACGGACATTGCGTTGAACAGGTGGGTGGTGCTGGTAGCGCCGGCTGCATAGCCTGCCATGACCTGGTCATAGGTGCCGTCAGTGTGGGCGATGGAGACGGTGCAGACGTCCTTTGCCTTCTCGATGAATTCCAGGTTGCCGGGGATCTCGGGAGCGACGTCGACCAGCTGGATGCGTTTGCCGCTGTCTTCGTACAGCTTCATGAACTGATCGAAATCAGCACCGATAACATATTCGGCGACATGGGCGCCCTTCTTGGGAACGCTCAGATAGGGACCTTCCATGTTGATGCCGATCAGACGGGTGCCGGGATGATCTTCGGAAACCCATGCTGCATAAGCCTTGAAGATGTGGCTCAGCTCTTCGGGGGGCAGAGTCATCGAGGTGGGGCAGACGGTGGTGACACCGGCTTTGATATAGGTGTCAGCCATGGTCTGATAAGCTTCGGGGGTAGCGTCGCAGAAGTCTTTCATGCCGCAGCCGTGGGTGTGGATGTCGATCAGACCGGGGAGAACTTTCTTGCCGCCCAGATCGATGACTTCTTCGCCATCAGCGGCGAGGTCCTTGCCTACAGCAGCAAAGACGCCGTCTTTGACGAGAATATCAACATTTTCGAATACGCAATTTTCAGTGAAAACCAAACCGTTTTTAAACAGCATAATCATTTCATCCTTTCTTGCTTTTCAGCTTACCCACATTATAGCACGAATAACCGAAATCTGCAAGAGGGAAATTTAGAAAAATTCAAAAATACTGGGAGAATTTGCGGGAGGCTTTGGTGCGTTTATCGGAACGTTTTTAAAATATCGTGGGGCCGTCGGGGACGCCGGCCCCTACAAGTATCAACGCTAAATAAAGGTACAATGTTGAAAGGCTCCCTCTGACATCGACACGCTGCTTCGCAGCTTAGTCTGGGAGCTGTCTGCGGAGCAGACTGAGGGAGAGATAAAAGAAACGCTACGAAAAAACAGTCGAAATTCCGTTAAGAATGTGGTACAATAAATCCATAGACAAAAAACGGAGGATCCGACCGTGCAGCACGTATTTCTTGACTTTGAAATGAATCCCATCCCCAGAGACAACCAGGAGGCCCGCGCCATCGCCCTGAGCGAGATCATCCAGATCGGCGCCGTCAAACTGAACGACGATTATCAGATCACCGACCGCTTTTCGCTGAATGTGCGGCCCGAGCTGAACCTGATCCAGCCCAATATCACCGCCCTTACCGGCATCAGACAGACCGACGTGGATGATGCACCCCTGCTTGCTGACGCGCTCGCACAGTTCGCCGCATGGATCGGTGACGAAAAGACCCGTGTCTATTCCTGGAGCAACACCGACCGCCGCCAGCTGGAAAAAGAATGTCAGCTGAAAAATCTTGATATTCCCCGTCAGTTCCGCCGGTGGATGGATTTCCAGCGGGTGTATTCCAGGCTGATGGGCCTTTCGAGAAGAAATCCTCTCTCGCTGAAGAATGCCCTCGGTGCGTCTGAGACCGATTTTGAGGGCAGCCAGCACTCCGCCGTGGCAGACGCCGAGAACTCCGCGTCGCTGCTCCAACTGGTCAAGGATAAAGAGGCCTTCCAGGAGCGGACCAAAATCGTCATGCAGGTCATGGGCAAGGCGGAGGAGCCCGCCGGCACCACCCTCGGCGACCTTTTCGACTTCGGCAAGATCCGCGAACGCAAACCCAGCCCCAAAAAGGGGAAGAAGAAAAAACGGTGATGTCGAGACTCTGTCTCGAGCT
>JAFQND010000023.1 GCA_017396055.1 Oscillospiraceae bacterium | reverse complement strand
TTCACCTTGATCGTCGCCGCATAGGCGCTGTTGCACAGACCGAGAACTGCCGACAGGATGAACAGCAGTTCCATACCCAGGGTCTTCCAGATCCAGCCGCCGAACAGAGCGATAAAGATGGTGATCAGATGGTTGATGGATACACCGGTGGAAATGGTTGCCTTGACCTCATCGGGACCGTCCGACAGATCCTGTACATAGACGTTGGATGCCATCGAAGCCAGCGAGATGATCGAGTCGAGCACATAGTTGACACAACAGACGATAAAGGCGACATCCTTGGGGAAGATATGATGGGCATAGCCATAGAAGAAGCAGACGATCACGAGGATCAGGGTATCGGCGACCATGACCGTCTTATAGCCCAGCTTATCGATAATGCGGCCGACGATGGGAGAGGCGATAAAGCCCGCAATGGCCGAAACGGCAAAGAGAAGGCTGATGGTAGCGGTGTCTGCGCCATAGAAAAGGATCAGCACATAGGGACCGAAGGTGAAGAACACCTGCTTGCGGGCGCCGTAGAACATCTCGAGCATATAGTATTTGTAGTATTTTTTATGGAAATAGAATCGTCTCTTGGTGGAGTCGGTCTCGCTCTTGCTGTTGATACGCATGGCAAAAAGAGCGCTGATGGCTGCCAGACCGGCTGCGACCCAGAAGAAGGGGATATACAGTTCGCCGCCCGCAAAGAGAGAGAAGGCCGCCACGATCAGCAGATAACCCGCCAGGGTACCGATCTGACCGATCGCACTCTGGGCGCCCAGTGCCTCACCGCCGTGACCGGGGTTGGAATATTTCAGGGTGATGGTGCTCTTCATACCCAGCTGGACATGTTCACCGAAGGAGTAAACAAAGATCGCCAGAGTGGCAAGCACCGTTGTGGGCGGCAGGATCGCCATCATACCCATACCGATCAGCATGATGATCGCACCGATCTTGTAAAGGGCTTCGGCCGAGAACATATAAAACACGGCCAGAACCAATACCAGCATGACACCGGGCAGCTCGCGGAAGAACTCCGCGACGCCGCGTCCCATTTCGCCCATGCCGACCACTTCGGCAAGGAAATTGTCCAGCATACCTTTATAAAGGCCGTAGGCGATACCGGTGATCAGCACCGAGCAGAGAAATGCCTTGACGGATGTTCCCTGCTGGAATGCAGTTTTCAGTGTGTTTACTTTTTTCATGTCGTTTCCTCCCTGAGGGACAGTATTCTTATTCAAGGTCACGCCAGTTCCTGATCTTTTCAAGCAGCGCTTCTGTATCGACCGAAGAAAGGTCCGTCATATCGACCCGGATCTGTTCGCCAACCGCAAAGCTGTCAAATCCCCGCTTTTCTATCCCATAGAGAAAGCTCTCATAGGATACGGCCAATGCTGCCAGTTCGTCCGTGCTTCGCGGCACCTCTTCCGGATAGCGGTCATTGACCACATGTCCCCGGTGGCGGTCGGGACTTACATTCCGCTTGAGATACCGGTGATAGATCGTTTCGTAGTCTCCGGTAAGAGTCACGGTCAGTACCCTGCAGCCGTATTTTTCTAAAAGTTCCAGCAGCTTTTCACGGGAAGCATACTAAAATTATTCTCCAGAATAAAGGGGAGCCCGGCCTGCATCAGCTGCTCGGCTGTATAGTACATGATGTTCATGGCGGCGGTGCCGAGATTTACCTTTTCTTCTCTGGAACGGAACCCAACGTCATCAAAAAGTTTTTCCTTGATGTCATCTTTGGAGATCACGGGGAGGCCCAGTTCTTTGCCGAGCATCCGGGCCATTGTGCTTTTTCCCGATGCAGGAATGCCGGAGATGAGGATACAATACATATTTTTATTCTCCTCCTGAAGTCTCACACCCCGAACCGGTATTCCCGCTCTTCTTTTTCGTTGGGAATAAGGCCGAAGGTACGGATGACGATGTCTGCCGCCTCATCGGGGGACAGGTTTGTGTTATCGATCTTCAGGTGATGGGTAAACCAGACTTCGCCTTCTTCCGAATTGAGGCGATGCCGCTCGGCGTCTCTGAGAAGATTCGCCCTGCTCCATGCCACGTCCCGCTTGGAAGGTTTTCGCTCCATCCGATGGGGAGTTTCGTTGCGGCGGAGTCTGGTCTCCAGATCTGCGCTCAGCTCGACAAAATAGAAGGTCCCGCCGGCCGATTCGAACAACTCTGCCAGTTCGGTCATACGCTCCCGCTCTGCCGGCACATCAAAGGCACAGACACAGGTGAAGATCAGATCCACGTCATGCTTGACCGCCAGCTCAAAGGCTTTTTCCCTGAAAAAGGCGTTGAATTCCTCCTGGGCGGGGGTCGCAAAACCGAAGATCCGGTCGGATACCTCGATACTGTCGTGGTTCATCATCATATTGTATTTCAGCTTGTCTCTGAGGCTTTCGGCGACGGTCATCTTGCCCACCGCCTGCGGCCCGCAGACTACGATCAGGTTTGCCATGATTTTTCTCCTTATCAGGGGTTCAGCCCCTTCAGCTCCTCGAACACCGCCAGATCGGTCCTTCCCCAGACGAGCGGCGACACCGAGATATATCCCGACAGGGCAGCGTTCACATCAACGCTGTAATCGTCATCGCCTGCCCATAGATTTTTATAGGTGGGAAGGAACATGTTATCTCCCTGCGGCAGGAATTCGTCGACGGCATAGCGGTCGCCCATGCGGGTGATGCGGATATCTTTGTGGTGAAGGGGGATGTTTACGTTGTACAGGCTGCCTTTTTTCATCAGGTCGTGGCGGATAAAGAAGCCCTTTACCTCGTCCAGCGCTTCCAGTGCCTCGTCAAAACCACCCCGCTGGGTGGAGATGGCCACCGCGGGAATGCCGAAAGCAGACGCTTCAAACACGGCGCCCAGCGTACCTGAATACAGGATATCGATGCCGACATTCAGACCTCTGTTGATGCCCGAGAGCACCAGGTCGAAATGTTCCTTCATTCCCTCCACAGCAAAGCGTACGCAGTCTGCCGGAGAGGAATCCACCGTATAGGCTTTGATCTCCGGGTCACCGAAGGGGACTTGTTTTACTTCGAAAGCTTTTTTGATCTCGATACAGTGGCTTTTTCCGCTCTGTTCATATTTTGGAACGACAACGGTCACCTCGCCGAACTGTTTTGCCCATTTTGCCAGCGGCAGAAGGACCTCGGAGGAGATGCTGTCGTCATTGGTCAGTAAGATTTTCATAGTACCTCTTGTGGTTTTGATATCAGTCTTTGGTCAGCAGAACGACGTTTTCGAGTGTTGTTTCTTTAGGTAGGAAATCTACCATGAGTTCGACATATTGGAATTTGGCAGCGTGTTACAACTTCAATACAGCAGGCATCTCAGCGAGCTCTTCATATAGTTCAGGCCTTTCCTCAAAACCCAGAGATGCATACAGTTTCTGTGCCACTGTATTTTCAGGTTCGTAGGACAGCCAGC
>JAFQND010000022.1 GCA_017396055.1 Oscillospiraceae bacterium | reverse complement strand
GTGGGACGCTATACCGTCACCATTGCCGGAAAAACATATGATACCATCTGTATCGTTGACATCGAGACCTATAACAGTGGCGTGGCAACCGAGCAGTTCATCGACCGCGAAGGAAAGACGGTTCTCTGGCGCAGATTCAACCACAACGACTGGAAAACACAGAAATACGGCGGCCGCTGGGCCGAGCTTCTTCCCGATATGGAGCGGCTCATCATCAACGGTGAGACCTATGTCCACTGGTACGACTGCATCACCGATCATCTTTATCGCTGATGCGATAAAGATGATCTCCGGCAATTCTTTTCGGTCGGAGCGACCGAACTTTCCTGCGGAAAGACAGAATTCCCGTACGTTTTTCCTTATCCGCACTAATGAAATAGAACATGGACATAACAAAAAATCCCCGAACCTGACGGTTCGGGGATTTTACAATCCGGAAGATCCGAATTATTCCTCTCTCATCTTGGCGAAGCACTCGCTGCAGTAAACGGGGCGGTCTTCACGGGGCTTGAAGGGAACACGAGCTTCTTTGCCGCAGGAAGCGCAGACAGCAACAAACATCTCTCTCTGAGGTTTGGCTACGCCGCCGTTTTTGCGGGCATTACGGCAGTCTCTGCAGCGGAGGGGCTTGTTCTCGAAGCCGCGCTCTGCGTAGAATTCCTGTTCGCCGGCAGTGAATACGAATTCCTGACCGCAGTCTTTACATACTAAAGTTTCGTCCTGATACATGGTTTCATACCTCGCTTGGAAAAAAATAATGTTGTTTTGCCCGCAGACGGATTCGCACCGTCACCTTTACTGACGCAACGCTCTGGCGATTTAAGCTATATGGGCACCGGATAGACAAAGGTGGAAATTCGCCCGGCAGCCATTGACTTATGGCTGCACAATGGTTTTCAGCTTCCTTCTGACTCGCTGCAGAGCATTATCAACCGATTTCACAGAAATATGAAGAGTATCAGCGATCGTTTGATAATCGAAACCGCCCAAATGCGCAAAAAATATCTTTCGTTCCATTTGAGAAAGCACCCGGTCGATCTCTCCCAGCCAGCCCTCGACCCGTTCCTGCGACAGAAAGGCCTGTTCCGGTGTGGGATCGTCGGAAAAAGCACTCTCAGAGATCTCATCCAGAGAGATACTCTCAAGAATCAGCCGCGATCGGTCTGTCTGTGTTTTCTCAAGCGCTTTGTATACCCGATTGCGGATACATACCTGCGCATAGGTCCGAAAAGACGCACCTTTGGCGGGATCATAGCTTGCGATGGCATCAAGAAGACCGATACAGCCCTCCTGAACCAGATCATCAAAATCCAAAATCCCACAATGTCGATAAGCGATACGATCAATGAATGAAATATATCTGGAAATGAGTACAGCCTCGGCTTCGCGGTTTTGTTCCCGGCTGCGGAGCACAAGCAATTCGTCAGTCAGGGCAGGCTGTTCTGCCGCGGAAGAACTCATCATCAATACTTCACCCAATCTCATAACACATGCAAATATTATACCTTGCACCCCAGAAAATGTCAAGTCTTTTTCTTATTGCTTTTGTTCTTTCTGCAAAAAAATTTCGCACCATATCGCTGGCTTTTTGTTCTCTCCGAAAAAAACTGCCCTCCCACTGTGGGGAGGACAGCAGAGATCACTCATTCATCGTCATGCAGTTCGGCCATGCGGGGCGGGAAGAATTCATTGACGGGGAACCGGATCCGGCGGAAGAGCTCACAGGGATCCGCCGCCACCGCAGAAACACATTCCTTTTCGGGAACGCTGTAATCATAAACAGGCACCATCATCTGGATATCCCGCTCCAGCGAAACGATGGAGAAGAGGCCGATCGAAACATAGACATACTGAGCCGCTTCTCCGGTGACCAGATCACCGTCAAAAATACCTGCGATGGTCGTCGGGATCAGTGACGCGTTGTCATCGGGATTGGGGGTCGCTGTCAGCAGCACCGACAGGCTGATGGGATCAACTGTCTGTACCCGCGCAGTGGGCGTATCGGCAGGAAGAGTGCTTTCGCTGACCGGAGCTGCCGTATCGGAGCGGAAGCTGCGCACACTGCCCTCGGAGCCGTAGAGGATCACCTTTTTCGAAAAGGCTGCAAGACCCTGTACCACAGCCGGGGCTGCAGTGGTTCCACCGGCCGCATATACATCCAGTGTGATGAGAAAATAGAAGGTCAGATCCACCGAGCAGAATCCCTGGTTAAAAGGAACGCTCTCCACATCCATGACGACATTGAGTACCTCCACCCGACGGACTTTGACATTCTGGGCTTCTGAGATCACCGTCTGTCCGGTTTCGGTAAAATAGACCCTCAGATCTTCCAGACAGTCTTTGGACGAACAGCTGTCATATACCCTTCCCGCGTTGATGCTGACCGCTTCCTTGAAGCAGCCGGCACCCGCTGCACCGCCGTAAGTAATGTTGTTGTCGGCCATATCAAATCCTCCTTATGGACTTTGTACTCTATAGTATGAGGCAAAGTGAAAAAGGTTCTCAATTTTTTAAAAAAAGCCTTAAAAAGATGAAACGATTCCGGCATGAGAAACGTATTGATATCAGAACGTACTATCATACAGCCGGACGAAAAAATGTATTGACACAGTACACAGCAGCTGTTATACTCTAAGTATACTTAGTGTACTATTTCGAATAGTACACTTTCTTTGAAAAGGAGGGCGAGCTTTGAGTCTGATACAGATAAAAGATCTGCGAAAAATCTATCGGATCGAACAGGAAAAAGTTGTCGCACTGAGCCGGATCAACCTTGAGATCGCTGAGGGAGAGATCCTCTGTATTCTTGGTACATCGGGAAGCGGAAAATCAACGCTTCTGAATATCATGGCCGGCCTGGAAAAGCCATCAAAAGGAAAAGTCATCATCGACGGAAAAGATGTCACCGCCATGAACGAACGGGAGCTGGCGCTTTTCAGACAGGAAAATGTAGGTTTTATTTTTCAGTCATATAATCTGATGCCGACACTGACAGCCATAGAAAACGTAGCAATGCCGCTGATGTTCCGGGGCATTGCTAAAAAACTGCGGCAGAAGGAAGCAAGAAAAATGCTGAAAGCTGTGGGGCTGTCTGACCGGATGAAGCATCGCCCCACCCAGATGTCCGGCGGTCAGCAGCAGCGCGTCGGCATCGCAAGAGCCTTTGCGGCAAAGCCGAAGATCGTCTTTGCAGATGAACCCACCGGAAATCTGGACAGCCATACCACCCTGGAGGTCATGGAAATGATCGTCGGGATGGCAAGAAAACACAACGAAACACTGATCCTTGTTACCCACGACCGGGAGATCGCCGCATATGCCGACCGGATCATCCAGCTGGTAGACGGCACCGTGGTCAGCGACGAGCGCAACGAATCCATCATGGGCAGCAGCTCTGAAGACAATCACAACGAGACAGGAGAGAATTGACATGACCAGAAACATCATCAAACGATCCATCAGCATTGCCGTATGCCTGTGCATGACATTCATACTGATGCTTACAGCGCTTCCGGCAAGGGCAGCCGGTTATTCCGTCAGCGCCGAACTGATCCCGGGCAGTGTTGCGGCCGGCGAACGATTTGTGATCCGTCTGGAGATCGGCGGCGGCACCGCCGGCGAGACAGCCGATGTTACCGTTGAAGGCATCGGCGGCCTTTCCGGATCTGACTCTGCCGAAGTGACCTTTGACGAAAACGGCAGCGCTTCCTTCTCGACCGGTTCGGAAGATTTTTCCTACAGCGGAAGCGGCAGCACCTCTCTTTATGTCACCGTTGGCAATGAGAGCCGTACTGTCCGTGTGAGCGGATTTGTCAAAAACGAAGAAAGCGACAGCGAAGAGGACGAAGATCTCCCCGTTCAGCCGCTGGGCAATCTGATCGGCATCAAGGAGGGTACTCCCCTGCCCGAGATCAAAGCAGGCGAAAGCAAACTGCTGCGTATCCCGCTGGCAAATGTGGGCGGCAGAGGACGCTATGCTGGCAAGACACGGATCACCGCCTCGCTTCCCGCGGGCATTTATTTCAACAGCGCCACCTCGACACAGGAACTGAACTTTACCCGTACCGGCGAAGACCAGATGCTTGAACTGCCGCTGATCGCCGATTCCGGCGCCGACAGCGGTATTTATCCCATTACCCTGACCTCCTGTTACCAGTACGGCGGCGCCGAAGTGGAAGAGACCATGCAGGTGAACCTGAAAGTGATCGGCGGCAGCGGCGTTTCGGAAGGCGAACTGCTGATCACCGAATATACCCTTGACCGCGATCTTGTCAAGGCAGGCGAAAACTTCAAGCTGACCGTTTACATCCGCAACGGCAGCAGCGTCTCCTGTGAAAACGTAAAAATGCTGCTGGACGGTCTGGCCACTTCCGGCATCACTGTGGACGGCGGCATGGATATCCAGAATATCGGCACCATCGCGGCCGGCGCACCCGCTTCGGTCACCTGGAACCTCCTTGCGGCAGAAGATATGGTCTCCGGCAACCAGATGCTGGATGTATCCGTTCTCTGCGGCGATACAGCAGCTTCTGCGAAGGTTTTCGTACCTGTAGAAGGAAAACCCGCGGGCAGTGACGGAGAAGGTCCTGCAGCCTCCAAACCCCGCGTGGTCATCGACAGCTATACTTTCCGCAATGTGATCGACGGCATTGTGTCCGAAGAGATCCCCTCCTCTGTTGAAGGCGGCAAGACTTTCCGGCTGACCCTGAATCTGAAAAACACCAGCTCCTTTGCCGCGATCGAAAACCTGAAGATGACCGTTTCCTCCGCGGCAGACGATGCCACCGGCGGTGTCTTCACCCCTGCAAATTCCTCCAACACCTTCTTTATTGCCAATGTGGGAGCAGGTCAGACCTTTACCGAAGCCATCGACCTGCTGGTCAAGGCAGATGCTCCGCCCAAATCCTACGGTCTGGAAGTGGCTGTCAGCTATGAAGCTGTTCTGGATGACGAGCGCGTGACCATCGATGACCGCGAGACCATTACCATCCCCGTCACACAGCCCGACCGCTTTGAGGTAGAAGAAGTCAATGTCTGGGGTCCCGTCATGTACGGCGAAACTCTCTTCCCCAGCATTTCCTTTGTCAACAAAGGAAAGAGCAGCATCTATAATCTCTCCATCCGTGTCGAAGGTGAGAATTTCACCACAGGCGAGCCCACTGTCTATATCGGCAATGTCGAATCCGGCAGCGGCGATTATTATGAAGCCAACCTGAATCCCGAAATGCCCGGCATGGTCGAGGGCAGATTTATCCTCAGCTATGAAGATGCCGCAGGCAATCTGAGAGAACTCGAGCGAAGCTTCAGCGTGGAAGTCCAGGAGATGATCTGGGACGAACCTGTTATCGATGAACCGGTCATGATGGAACCCGAACAAACCGGCATGCCTCTGTGGGGCTGGATCCTGATCGGTGTGGGCGGTGCTGCCGTGATCGTGATCGCTGTGGTCGTGATCCGCAAAGCCAAAAAGAAAAAAGCTGCAGCAGCACTGGAAGACGACGACTACGACGATTGACGGAAGGGGCATGACCTGTGAAAATCAAAGATATGATCGCCATGTGTCTGTCCAATCTGCTCAAGAGAAAAGTACGGACACTGCTGACGGTCATGGGCGTTGTTATCGGCACCTGTGCCATCGTGATCATGGTATCGCTGGGTCTGGGACTTCAGAAGGCACAGGAAGATGCCCTCGCCGAAATGGGTGACCTGACCGTCATCACCATCTATAACTACGGTACCGTGACCGATCAGCCGCTGGACGATACGATGATCGAAAATTTCCGGAATACCGACCACGTAACCGCCGTTACGCCTGTGTACAGCCCCGAAGAATGGGGCGCTGTTCAGATCGTCAGCGGAAAATACCAGTACGGCGGCGGTGTTTACGGTGTGGACTTTGAAGCACTTAAAGCGCTGGGATTCCAGACGGATGCCGGTGAGATCCCCACCGACGGAAACTATGAAAACATCGTCCTGATCGGCGCGGAAGCGGGATATAATTTCTATGATCCCCGCTCCAGCAAATGGAGCGACGAACCGCTTGTCGATGTCATGGAAGACAAACTGGAGGCGGTCGTCAGATACACCGGCGACGGCAAGAAAAAAGAGCCCTCCTTTAAGATCCGCTGTGCGGCGGTACTGACCAGCGACTGGTCAAAGACTCCCTCACCCGGCTGGAATGTCTTTTTCGATCTGAACTGGCTGAAAGAGCTGGAAGCCGAATACCGCAAGCTCAACGGCATCAAGACCGATAAAAACAAAGTACAGTCCTATCAGGAAGTGGTCGTCAAGGTGGAGGACATGAAATATGTCGAAGAGGTGGAAGAATATATCCGCTCCTTCGGTTATGAGACCAACAGCATGGAATCCATCCGCAAACCCATGGAGGAACAGGCCCGCAGCAACCAGATGATCCTGGGCGGTCTGGGTGCTATTTCGCTGCTGGTAGCGGCCCTCGGCATTACCAACACGATGATCATGTCCATTTACGAGCGGACCCGTGAGATCGGCGTGATGAAAGTGCTGGGCTGTCTTGTCAGCAACATCCGTACGGTATTTCTGATGGAAGCCGGCGTCATCGGCTTTATGGGCGGCGTGATCGGCGTCATCATCAGCTATGGTATTTCGTTTGTCATCAACACTCTCTCGGGCGGAGGGGGAAGTGTCGATATCTTCGGCGGTATGGGCGGCATGACCCTCGGCGGCTACTCCATCATCCCCTGGTGGCTGGTGGTCGGCGCGCTGGTCTTCTCCATGATGGTGGGACTGGTGTCCGGCTTCTCCCCTGCCAACCGTGCCGTCAAGATCAGTGCCCTCAGCGCCATCCGGCAGGAGTGATCTTCTGAAAAAGGAGGACATGACATGAAACCTTTACGAAAAAAACCGCTCATTATTCTTACAGCAGTGATCATCGGTATCTTCGGGATCATCAAGCTCTCCGATCCCACACTGCGGGCGAAGGCTTTCGTGGCGGTATACGGAAACAGGATCGAAACGGAATGTGCAGACGGACTGATCGACGGGACGAAGAAGCTGGAAAAACTGCCGGTCATCTCGGTCAGAGCCTACCACGGAAATGCCGAACACGATATGATCCAATTCACGCTGGGCGGCAGAGGGCTTGTTCCTTCCAGTACCTACTACGGCTGCTATTACTCTCCCGACGATGTGCCGCTGGCATTCCAGAACATGGACGTAAAACTGACCCAGAACGGACATGATTACTGGGTCTGGACCGAAGTAGGAGACAACCGGGGCGCCACGTCAAAAATCAGAGACTGCTGGTATTATTTCGAAGCTTCGTTCTGATAAGGAGAAACCATGAAAAGAATCGTTTTGCTGCTCACTGCCATGGCCCTTGCGTTTACGCTGACCGCCTGTCAGGGAAAGATCGAGGATGTACGGGTGAATATCGGGCCCTCCGGGATCTATTCTGAAGAAGAGATCGACGATGCTGTCTATGAGACCCTGATCTATTTCCAGCGGGAATTCGGCGGCTGTTCCCTCACCGAACTGAACTATATCGAGTCGGAAAACATCGATGCAGCCGATGAATGGGCGGCGCAGTACGATGCCGACCGGGCGATTGTACTCACCAGCACTTTTAAAGTGATCGGAAAGACCGATGGCTCTCTGGCCTTCGGAGAGACCTACAAAAACTGGCAGTGGATCCTCGTCCGGAACAACAGCGGCAAGTGGCAGGTCAAGACCTGCGGATATTAAGATGCAAAAAGGCCGAAGCACTATACTTCGGCCTTTTCTGTTGCAAGAAACAGAGATTTTGTGGTAAACTATTCCCGTGCAATACTTCTGACGGAGGATCAAATATGGAAAAACATGAGATCAGAGAGCACCGGATTATACGTGAGCTTCCCCGGGACAAAAACTGTTTTGTCTGCGGTGTCAAAGCAGCCGACGGACTGCGGATGAAAATCTATGCCACCGACGACGGATACGCCATAGGCCTCTGCCGTACCGAAGCTGCTCATCAGGGATTTCCCGGTGTCGCCCACGGCGGCATCGTTTCCGCCTGTCTGGACGAGGTGCTGTGGTTCTCCACCCGCCTCTGTGAGAACGCCCCGCCCGCCATGACGGTGGAGCTGAATATACATTTCCTCGCGAAAACACCGACAGAGAGCAATCTCAGAGTTGCCGCAAAGCTCGTCCGCACCGAAGGAAGACATCTTTACTCGAAAGGATTCATCCTGTTGGAAGACGGCACAGTGGCCGCAGAGGCAGAGGGGCATTTTCTGGCCCTCCGACCGGAGGATGCCGCGGTCACCCACGGGATCTATACCCTCGTCGACGGGGATGACCTTCCCGAAACAGTTTGGTTCTGACAATAGGAAAAGGAGCAGGCTTTAAAAGTCTGCTCCTTTTTTGTTATTCTGCGATGATCTCGTTCCAGAGATCCTGCATCAGCTTATTGGTCTCATCAGGGAGATTAACAAAGGCATCGCACCGGCTAAGGATCTCCTCGTCGGGATAAGCGATGGGATTGTTTCTGGTCTCCTCATCGAGAATGTCATAAACCGTCTGCAGCGGGGTGGAGTAACAGATGTACTCGATGTTGGCCTTGCCGACCTCAGCTTCACACATGAAGTTGATGAACTCCTCGGCAAGAGACTTGTTTTTGGAGCCCTTGACCACGCACATCGCATCGACGAAGACGTTGCTTCCCTCTTCAGGAAGGACGAACGCAAGGTCGGGGTTCTCTTCGATCATGACCACAGCGTCACCGGCATAGTAAGGAGCCAGTGCAGCCTCACCGATCTCCATCTTGTCGAAGATCTCGTCCATGACATAGGTCTGCAGGACAGATTTCTGCTGCTTGAGGACTTCTGCAGCATGACGGATCTCTGTCTCGTCAGTGGTGTTCTGCGAGTAGCCCAACAGCTTCTGCGCAATGCCGAAGGCATCGCGGCTGTTTAAGAACATCAGGATATTGTCCTGATACCGTTCATCCCACAGAGCATTCCAGCTGGTGGGTGCTTCTTCCACCATGGTGGTGTTGTAGATCAGGCCGACCGTGCCCCAGGTGTAGGGAACGCTG
>JAFQND010000021.1 GCA_017396055.1 Oscillospiraceae bacterium | reverse complement strand
CTGACCGCTCTTTTGCGGGAACAGGGAGCCGATGTGATCGACCTGCCGACTATTGACATCCGTCCTCTCAGGATGACACCCGCACTTTCTTCCGTTCTGGCATCGCTTAACCGCCCCGGATGGCTTCTCTTTTCGAGCAGAAACGCAGTCGAACTGTTTATGGAGCAGCTGTTTGATTCCGGCAGGGATCTCCGTTCACTTTCCGGCTGGAAGATCGGAGCTGTCGGTAAGGCAACTGCCGATGTATTGAAAGAGAAGGGACTTATTGCCGATCTTGTTCCCGCCGTTTCGAGCGGTAAACATCTCGGCGAAGCACTCCGTCCGCTGATCCGTACCGGAGAACGGGTTGTTAGCCTGGAATCTGTCCGTTCGGCTGGTGGTGCCGCTTCTGCGCTTGCCGATATGCGGATTGAACTTGTCAGAGTACAGCTCTATGACACTGTCTCTGCTTCTCCTCCCGATCCCGCCGGAAAAGAGGATCTTCTTCGGCAGCTTTTCGAGCACCAGATCCCGCTGGTCACATTTTCCAGCGCTTCCATGGCAGAGAATCTGGCCGCGATGCTTGGCTGTACCGATTTTACCGGTGTTCCGGCAGTCTGTATCGGTTCACAGACGGCTGCCGCCGCCGGTCGGCTGGGATTCTCCGTTATCACCGCCGAGGAGGCCTCCATGGATGCTATGCTCCGGCGGATCCAGGCATTTTTCACTAACTGATTGAAAGGAACTGACATATAATGGATCTGACTATCCGTCCGCGGCGTCTCCGTGCAAACGAATCTCTTCGCCGCATGGTCCGCGAGACTCGAATTTCTTCTGATTCACTGGTTTATCCGGTTTTTATCAAAGAGGGACATAATATTAAGGATGAAATCCCTTCTCTGCCGGGGCAGTATCACTACAGCCCCGACATGGTCTGCGAAGCGGCTGAGCTTGCTCTCCAGGCAGGGGTAGGTTCACTGCTGCTTTTCGGATTGCCCGCACACAAAGATCCTGTCGGTTCGGAAGCCTATCATGATCATGCCGCCCTGCAGGAAGGTATCCGCGCCCTGAAAGAGCATTATTCGGACCTGCAGGTCATCACCGACGTCTGTATGTGTGAATATACCTCTCATGGTCACTGCGGTATCCTGAACGGTACTGAAGTAGATAATGACAAAACGCTTCCTTACCTTGCCAAAATTGCTCTTTCCCATGTACAGGCCGGAGCCGACATGGTCGCTCCGTCAGATATGATGGATGGACGTGTGGCGGCTATCCGTCAGGTGTTGGATGAAAATGGCTTTACCGGTACACCGATCATGTCCTATTCCGCCAAATACGCTTCTGCTTTTTATGGCCCCTTCCGCGAAGCAGCCGGTTCAGCTCCTGCCTTCGGCAACCGGAAAAGTTACCAGATGGATCCTCATAACAGCCGCGAAGCGCTGAAAGAATCTCTCACCGATGCTGCGGAGGGCGCTGATATTCTGATGGTCAAGCCTGCGCTGTCTTACCTGGATATCATCCGTATGGTAAAGGAGAGCACTAATCTTCCTCTGGCCGCTTACAGCGTCAGCGGCGAATATGCCATGATCAAAGCAGCTTCGGCTCAGAATCTGATCGATGAATATGCGGTCATGTGCGAGAGTGCCCTGAGCATCTACCGGGCTGGTGCTGATATCCTGATCTCGTACTATGCCCCCGAACTGGCTGCGGCCATCAGGAAAGGAGACATCGGCTGATGGAAAAGAGCAGAGCTTTATTCACCCGCGCCGAGAAAGTGATCCCCGGTGGTGTCAACAGTCCCGTCCGCGCTTTCCGCTCGGTAGGAGGCAATCCCAGATTTATAACAAGAGCTAAAGGCTCCCGTTTATGGGATGCAGATGGAAAAGAGTATATTGACTATGTCGGATCATGGGGTCCCATGATTCTCGGTCACAATGATGAGCGTATTCTTGAAGCAGTAAGCAAAGCCGCATGTGACGGTCTTAGCTTTGGTGCACCGACCGAAAGGGAAGTGCTCGTCGCCGAACTGATGACCTCTATGGTGCCCGGACTTGAAATGGTTCGCATGGTCAACTCCGGTACCGAAGCCGTCATGAGTGCTGTCCGGCTTGCCAGAGGTTATACCGGAAAAGACAAAGTCATCAAATTTGCGGGATGCTATCACGGTCATTCCGACAGCATGCTGGTCAAAGCAGGCTCCGGCGTCATGACTCAGGGAGTTCCTGACAGTCTGGGTGTTCCTGCCGCCGCCGCCAAAGACACTCTCACAGCCGTATATAATGATGCAGATAGTGTGGAAATGCTTCTCCGTGAAAACCGCGGACAGATCGCTGCTGTGATCGTCGAGCCGGTGGCCGCCAACATGGGCGTTATTACGCCGAAAGAAGGCTTTCTGCAGAAGCTGCGCAGACTGTGTGATGAAAACGGCGCACTGCTGATCTTCGACGAAGTGATCACCGGCTTCCGCCTCTGTAAAGGCGGTGCCCAGGAATTCTATGGGGTAAAGGCTGATCTGTGTACTTACGGCAAGATTATCGGCGGCGGTATGCCGGTCGGTGCTTACGGCGGACGCAAAGAGATCATGAACTGGATCGCCCCGTCAGGACAGGTCTATCAGGCGGGTACGCTGTCCGGAAACCCTGTTGCCATGGCGGCAGGTCTGGCTCAATTGACCGTTCTCAATGAAGATCCTTCTGTCTATGAGCGAATCAATCACCTCGGAGAGCTGTTCGCATGCGGCATGAAGGAACTGATCGAAAAGTACCGTGCACCCTTGACTGTTACCGGCGTCGGTTCTCTCAGATGCGTATTCTTCACTTCCGACACCGTGGAGAATTACGAAGATGCAAAAAAATCCGACACCGCACTTTTTGCACGATATTTCAATAAAATGCTGGAAAAAGGCTTCTATTTCGCTCCGTCTCAGTTTGAAGCTGCTTTCTTCAGTGCTGCTCACACCGAAGCCGATATCCGTGCCACTCTCGCAGCTGCAGACGAAACGTTTGCCGAAATCATGATTTAAGGAGGCCTGTATATGACCAGAAGAGATAAAATCAATTACTATCTCGACCTCGCTGAGGTTGTTTCCAAGCGCAGTACCTGCCGCCGCAGACATTACGGTGCAGTTATCGTCAAAAATGACGAAGTAATTTCCACCGGCTATGTGGGAGCTCCCCGCGGACGCAAAAACTGTACCGATCTTCCTTATTGCGTCAGAGAACAGCTGCAGATTCCCCGCGGTGAACGATATGAACTCTGCCGCAGCGTTCATGCAGAAGCCAACGCTATCATCAGCGCTCCCCGCGATAAGATGATCGGCAGCACCATGTTCCTTTGCGGTACCGAGGTAAAAGACGGCAGCTATATTGCTCATTCCTCTTCCTGCTCTATGTGCAAGAGAATGGTCATCAATGCCGGTATCGAGAAAATAATTATCCGCGATACCTACGATGAATATCGCGTTGTGGATGTTCAGGATTGGATCGACAACGATGAATCTGTCGAAGGAGTTTTCGGGTACTGAACATGAAAGCACTTACACATCTTTATTACGGTGATGGTAAAGGTAAGACCACAGCTTCAATCGGACTTGCTGTCCGGGCATCCGGACAGGGAATGAGGGTCATTTTCGCACAGTTTTTTAAAACCATGCCCACCGGTGAGACTTCCATGCTGGAAAAACTAGGGATATCTGTGCTTCGTGCCGAACTTCCCAAAGGGTTTACCTGGTCGATGACCGAAGAGGAACTCGGCCTTCTGCGCAAAGAGCATGATGCGCTTTTAAAAAAAGCGTTCTCCTGCATGATTCCCGGCGAAAGAACGCTTCTCGTGCTGGATGAAGCTATTGATGCATTTGCCCACGGATACCTCGATAAAACCGCCGCACTGGCGCTTATTACAGGTCGTCCTGAGGAAGCAGAGCTTGTCCTGACCGGACATTCTGCGCCTGAAGAACTCATCGCTCTTGCTGATTACATCACCGAAATGAAATCATATCGACACCCTTATGAACAGGGTATTTCCGCCCGAAGAGGGATCGAATTCTGAGGAGGATTGCTCCATGCTGAAAGAACTTTTGACTGAGCGGGATCTTCTGCCCATCCTGAAACACAATGATGGTCGTCCGGTCAGCCGTGGTTCGTGGCCGGAACGTTGTCAGGAAATGAAGGAAGCGCTAGAAAAGTGGTCTTACGGCCATACGCTGCCCGCTCCTGATCGTGTCTGGGGCGAAGTCATAACCGAAAACGCCTATGCTTATGCAGCCAAAGTACGTGAACAGACCCTGCGCATCAGCTTTGAAACCGAACGGGGGATTTTCTCTTTCCCTGCGTGGATCTGCATCCCCAATCATGTTGAAAATCCGCCCGTATTTCTGCATATCGCTTTCCGCCCTGATCAGCCTGACCGATATACTCCCGTGGAAGAGATCACCGATGCAGGTTACGCTGTTGCGGTCGTCTGCTACAAGGATCTTGTCAACGACAATCTTCACGGTGATTTTTCCGACGGTCTGGCGGTTTACTTCGGTACTTCTGCTGACCGCGGCTCTGAAGAGTGGGGAAAGATCGGCATGTGGGCCTATGGTGCCAGTCGGTTTATGGACTATCTTGTCACAAGAGAAGATCTTGACACTGCCCATGTCGCAGTGATCGGACATTCCCGTCTTGGCAAAACAGCGCTCTGGACCGCTGCACAGGATGAACGCTTCTGGTGCGTTATCTCCAATGATTCCGGATACGGCGGCGCGGCTACCTCCAAATACGGAGAAGGAGAGCGAGTCAGAGACTTCCTCAGAGCCGGAAGCTGGGATTGGTATTGTGAAAACTTCAAGCAATTCACCGACGAGAAGGAAAATCTGAAGCCTTATGATCAGGCATGGCTTCTTGCGCTGATCGCCCCGAGATATCTTTGTGTCGGTTCCGCCGTCGAAGACCGCGGCGCTGACCCGAAATCGGAATTT
>JAFQND010000190.1 GCA_017396055.1 Oscillospiraceae bacterium | reverse complement strand
TCCTTCACGGTCGCCCAGATAAGTGGCGTTTCCGCTGGAGGAACTGCATAGATTATAAAGAAAGGACATAGATTCCTCCGGAAGGTAATTCTGATCGCCGGTCATCGGATAAAAGGTCTTCAGGCACCAAAAAGCGCCGTGCGGGAACCGCACAGCGCCGGCGAAACGACTGAAATTCAGCGTGCTTGCTGAAGAACGGCTTCTTCGGGGATGATAACCTTTTTGATATCCGCGCCGAGGGCACGAAGCTTCTTCTCGATGCCGTCATAGCCGCGTTCGACATAGTGGATATCTTCGATCTCGGTGATACCTTCGGCGGCGAGACCGGCAATGATCATTGCCGCGCCGGCACGCAGGTCGGTGGCCTTGACCGGTGCGCCCTT
Source organism: Oscillospiraceae bacterium (assembly GCA_017396055.1). Lineage (GTDB taxonomy): Bacteria > Bacillota > Clostridia > Oscillospirales > Ruminococcaceae > Faecivivens. The sequence goes on along the minus strand of JAFQND010000190.1, from coordinate 2,526 downwards.
GAGGCGGCCGGTACCCTGGATAACGGCAACTTTACCGTCTACCGAGATATCTGCGCCCATGCGGCGCAGCTGATCAACGTATTTGAATCTGCTGTCAAAGATACTCTCGGTGATGATGCTGATGCCTTCTGCAAGGGTCAGCAGGGTAGAGATCTGAGGCTGCATATCAGTGGGGAAGCCGGGATAGGGCAGAGTTTTGATATTTGCCTTCTGCAAAGGAGCGCCGCCGATGACACGGACACTGTCATCGTATTCTTCAACAGTGACGCCCATCTTCTGCAGTTTGACGGTGATGCATTCCAGATGTTTGGGAATGACGTTGCGGATCAGCACGTTGCCGGCGGTGGCAGCAGCCATGACCATAAAGGTACCTGCTTCAATCTGGTCGGGGATAATGGAATACTGAGTGCCATGGAGATGGTCGACACCGCGGATCTTGATCACGTCGGTGCCTGCGCCCATGATATCGGCACCCATGGAGTTCAGGAAGTTCGCCAGGTCAACGATATGAGGTTCTTTGGCCGCGTTTTCGATGATGGTAAGACCATCGGCCTTACAGGCAGCCATCATAACGTTGGCAGTGCCGCCCACAGTGACCATATCAAAATAGATACGGTTTCCGGTGAGATGTTCGGTTTCCAGATGGACAATGCCGTTTTCCATCGAATCAACAGCGTTCAGAGCAGCAAATCCCTTCAGGTGCTGGTCGATGGGACGGGTGCCCAGGTCACAGCCGCCGGGGAGAGCTACATCGGCAACGCCGATCTTGCCCAGCAGCGAGCCGAGGAAGTAATAGGAAGCGCGCATATTCTTGGCCAGTTCGTAGGGTACGGTATGGCCGGTGATATTTTTGGGATCGATCCAGAGGGTAGAACGGTTGAGCATTCTGACTTCAACGCCCAGGCAGTTGAGAATCTTGATGCTCCAGTCGATATCACTGATAGTGGGAATGTTTTCAATAATGACCGGTTCGTCGGAAAGGAGAGCAGCAGGCAGGATGGCAACGGCAGCATTTTTTGCGCCGCTGATGGTTACTTCACCCTGCAGTCGATTGCCGCCTCTGATAACATACTTTTCCAAAGCGACACCCCTTTTATCTTTTTTGTGGTGGGGGGTTTCCCAAGCGGAAGCCCAACTCCGCTTCGCCGATTTTCGGCTGTTTCATATATGATCTTCGGGTTGAGACCCGAAAAGAAGAAGTCAAAAGAAAGGCAAATCTCCCTTAAAAAAGGGCGCAATAAACCTGTTCGCACTTTTAACAGTATTAGTATACCACAAGATAAGGCAAATGCAAAGCTTTTTTTGCGAAAACTTAAGAAGTTTTTTTACAGATTTTATGTGAAGATAGCGAAAAAGCTGTCGGCTTCCGGGTCTCCTTGACAAAAGACAGTGATTCTGTTATAACGAAGGAAACAGAGATCTGCAGTTGGAGGAATATCGATGGAGAATATCATTCAGACTATTCTGGAAGTCGGTCTTGAAAAACCGGTAAAGATCCTGCACATTACCGATGTCCATCTGACTTTTGCCGATGAAAACGACCCGCCCGAGATGCATACGACCATGAAGGACCGTGAGGCGCTTTTCAAAAGAGAGGGCGGTGCTCCCGGGATGCCTTCGGAATATTTCGAAGAGGCCATCCGTCTTGCAGAAAAAGAGGGATATCTTCTCGTCTGTACCGGTGATGTCTGTGACCTGAATATTTCCGGCTGCAGAGCAGAGTTTCACCGCATTGCCGACGGACACGACATGATGTTTTCTCCCGGCGGTCACGAGACCCAGAAGCGTTATGTCCGTACCATGGAAGAGGGCGAGGCATATGTCAGAACAGTCCGTCCGCAGGTGGAGGCAGCTTTTCCTGAATATGATTTTCTGCTGGACAGCAGGGTAGTGAACGGTCTGAACATCGTCACCGCCGACAACAGTCTTGATTATTACAGCGCCGAGACGCTGGCCCGCTTCAGAAAAGAGCTGGAAAAAGGGCTGCCCGTTATCGTCTTTTCCCACGACCCGATCTTTGACACAAGGCTCAACGCCGTCGAAAAGACCCATCCTGATGTCCCGCTGACCGAAGAGGATTACCGCATCAGCCACGAGATGATCGATCTGATCAATACCCATCCGCTGGTCAAGGCCACCTTTACCGGTCACAGCCACCGCGCCGATGAGCGTATCCACGAAGGCAAACCTTCCTTTGTGACGCCCGGCCTGTTCAAGGGCATCTGCAGACTGATCGAGGTAAGATAAGGACCATTTCTGAAGGGAGCATTTAAGATGAGCAGTTTTGAAAATCTTCGTATCGTGGATAATTTCTATCAGACATCGCTGTTTTTCCCGATGCCGACCGTGATCATCAGCACGCTCTGTGAGGACGGCAGCACCAATCTGGGTCCTTATTCACTGGTGCAGCCTTATTATGTTGCAGGAAGGGATTATTATGCGATGCTTCTGTGCTGCCGCAACTCTTCCAACACTGCCCAGAATATCCTCCGCAACGGAAAATGCACGCTCAATTTCATCGATGAC
>JAFQND010000189.1 GCA_017396055.1 Oscillospiraceae bacterium | reverse complement strand
TTCGGGAACGGTATAGCCGACTTCTTTGGGGAAAGTTTCACGGATGGCATCCAGCATCAGACCGCTCTTATGCTTATACAGCTCGCGGATCTTCTGGATATGACCGTCAAAATCATAGTCCTCCATGAAATGTGCGATCAGCATCTGGAAGAACTGATTAGTGTGAACGTCGCTGGCCTGTTTGCCGACGGTCATCTTGGCGATGACTGCCTTGGGAGCCAGGACGAAACCGACACGGATACCGGCACTCATTACTTTGGACATACTGCCGCAGTAGATAACGATTCCTTCTGTGTCCATCGACTTGATGGTGGGGATATCCTCACCGGCAAAGCGCAGCTCGCCGTAAGGGTTGTCCTCCAGGATCATGACACCATATTTGACACAGAGATCATAGATTGCCTTTCTCTTCTCCAGACAGGTGCAGGTGCCCAGCGGATTCTGGAAAGAAGGGATGGTATAGAGCATTTTGACATGATCATTCTCGCTGAAAGCCTTCTCCAGCTGTTCCAGATCCATACCGTCATCCAGTACATCGACGCCTTTCAGAGTCACGCCGTAGGAACGGAAGGTATTCAGTGCACCGATAAATGCGGGATTTTCGCTGACGATCACATCACCCTCATTGCACAGGACTTTTGTAGCCAAATCGATGGCCTGCTGGCCGCCGCTGACGACGATCAGATCATCGTTTTCGGTTCCCATGCCGTATTTATCTTTCAGGCGGGCTGTGAGCAGCTGACGAAGTTTGGGATAGCCCTCGGTGATACCGTACTGAAAAGCGACTCCGGCTTCTTCATCGAAGATACGGCAGGCGATCTCGCGCATCTCAGCGATGGGGAAAGATTCCACTGCGGGATTGCCGGCAGCCAGCGGAATGATGTTGGGGTCACTGTTTTTCAGGATCTCACGGATAGCAGAGGGTTTGAGATTGTTGATACGGTCAGCGAATGTGTATTCCATGATGTTTTGGGGCCTCTTTTCACATGATTTATTCCGCAAAGCCGGCAGAGTCTTCTCTGCCGGCTCATCAGATCGTTATTTGGAGAGTTTCTCCACCAGTTCGCCGATCATCTCCAGCTCAGCGGGGATGTCGATATGCTGAGGACATACAGCAGAGCAGGCACCGCATTTCTGACAGTTGTGGACACGCTCGGACTCGGCGGTCTCGTTGTATGCCTTTACAAAGCGGGCAGCATTCTTGGTGAGAGCATAGTTGTTATAGATGCTGAACATCTTGGGGATGTCAACGCCGAAGGGGCAATCCATGCAGTAGCGGCAGCCAGTGCAGGGAACAAAGTCCTTTTTCAGGCAATTGTCAACTACGTCATCGATGACAGTCTGATCAGCAGCATCAACAGGTTCAAAATCGGTCATGGTCTTCACGTTGTCGGCGACCTGTTCCATGTTGGACATACCGGAGAGAACGGTCATGACGCCGGGCAGAGTAGCTGCATAACGGATAGCCCAGGAAGCAACACTCTCTTCGGGGCGTGCTGCCTTGAATTTTGCAGTTGCCTCTTCGCCGGGGTTAGCCAGGAAGCCGCCGCGGACAGGCTCCATGATGATGACCGGGATACCGGCTTTTTCCAGGATCTCATACTGCTCTTTGGAATGATAGAGAGTCCAGTCGAGATAGTTGAGCTGGATCTGGCAGAAGTCCCATTCATAAGTATCGACAATATGCTGCAGCACTTCGGGTTTATCGTGGAAAGAGAAGCCCAGATGGCGGATCTTTCCTTCTTCCTTCATCTTTTTCAGGAAGTCATAAGCCTTCATTTCCTGTACTTTCTTGAAAGTATCATCGCCCAGAGCGTGACAGAGATAGAAGTCAAAATATTCCACCTGGCATCTTTCCAGCTGATCCTTGAAGATGCGCTCGACGTCAGCGGGTTCGTTGACCATCCACATGGGCATCTTGGTAGCCAGATAGAAGCTGTCGCGGGGATATTTCTTCAGAGCTACACCGGCAAACAGCTCGGAATCGCCGCCATGATAGCGGTAAGCGGTATCGAAATAATTAACGCCGTGTTCATAAGCGTAATCAACGATCTCCTGCGCTTTTGCGTAATCGATAGCGTCATTCTCGGGATCCAGTCTGGGAAGACGCATCATGCCGAGGCCGAGAAGAGAGACATCCATGTGTTCACCTTTAAAGGGTCGTTTTTCCATAATAAGTTCCTTTCTTCATAAGGGGAGAGAAGGTAAATATGCATACACTCTAGATTATAAATCATTTTACGGAAAGAATCAAGTCTTTTTAGTTGAATTGTTCACTAATTTGCAGATATTCTTCTCCGATGACTTCATTCAAAAGGTCGTTGATGTATTCGAGGCTGAAATCCGGGTCCTTGGAACGGACACCGTGATTCTGCGCCAGTTCTTCGGTGTAAGCAGAAAGAGGATAAATACGGTTGTTGGCAAATCCCCAATCATAATGGGTAACAGTGGGGATAAAGGAGACATCCGTGATCTCAACGGGGCTTTCGGGCGTCTCGCGGAGGATGGTATAGTCCAGTATTCCGCCAACCATACGGGGTGCACGATCCTGTGCCGAGATGAAATTGCCCAGGGAATAAGCGATCAGCGCTTCCCTGCCGTCAGCGGTGGTTCTGGTCTCGATGGGCTGCAGCACATGGGGGTGGTGGCCGATAATGATATCTGCTCCCCAATCGGTGATCTTTTCGGCGAGATAACGCTGCCGGTCAGTGGGAACATGTGTATACTCATTGCCCCAGTGAACGTTGATAATGACCACATCGGCAGCAGCTCTTGCCGCTTCGATGCGTGATCTGAGCATTTCTTCGTTCTGTCCCAGCATCAGCACCACTTCACTGCCCTGAGGGAGAGAAAGGCCGTTGGTCAGTTCAGTCATACCGAGAAAAGCAAAAGTGATGCCGTTTTTCTCCATTATGCGCAGGTCGGCATAATCTTCTTCGTTGAGATAGGCGCCGGTAATGAGCGCATCGGGATAATTGTCCCGCCAGAATTCAAGACAGCTGATCAGGCCCGACTCGCCCTTATCCAGTACATGGTTGTTGGCAACACAGAAAACGTCAAAGCCGAGATCCGTAATAGTCTCAGCCAGCTCGGGCGGAGAATTGAAGCAGGGATAGGTTGAGGGCGCTCTGTCAGGAGCGATGACCGTCTCCTGGTTAAGGGTCGCGATATCGGCATCGGCGATCAGTGTACCCAGATTCTCATAGGCATAGGTAAAATCATATCCGTTCCAGTCAGCGCGGGCATTAGCCTGTTCATAGATGGAATTATGGATCAGGTCGTCACCGGCAGAACGAAAATGCACCACGGACGGTTCAGGTTCAGGCTCCGGTTCGGAAGAAGACTCCGGCTCAGAGGACGGTTCCTGTTCGGGCACCGAAGACGGCTCTGAAACCATCTCGGAAGAAGGAGTATCGGCCATTGTCTCGCCGGCAGAAAAGCCACAGGAAGCAAAACCGGAAACCGCGATCAGCGCAGCAATAATCAGACTTAGTTTCTTCATCATGTCAGCTCCGTAAAAAAGTGTTGTCTGCTCAGTTTGAAACAGAGTAAAAAAGCTCTGCCGACATTATATCACATTTTTCACAGGTTGACGAGGAAAAACGAACTGTTTTCCGATTTCCCGCAACATTCACAGATTATCCGTTGACCTTTTGGAAAGGATAGGATAAAATAGAATTAAGTATAGCATAATTTCAATAACAGAAAGGTATCGATTATGAATAAGATCTCTCCTTCCCTGCTGGCAGCCGATTTTGCACGGCTCGACTCTGAACTGAAGCGTATCACCGAAGGCGGCGCCGAGTGGCTCCATCTGGATGTCATGGACGGTGTATTTGTGCCGAATATCTCCTTTGGTATCCCGGTCATCCAGTCCATCCGCAAATGCTGCCCTCTGTATTTTGACCTGCATCTGATGATCAGAGATCCCATGCCCTATCTGAAGGCATTCGCCGACGCAGGCGCTGACAGCATCACCTTCCATCTGGAAAGCGATTGTGACGCCGACGAAGTGATCGAAGCTATCCATGCGCTGGGTAAAAAAGCCGGCATTTCCATCAAACCCGGCACTGCTGCCGAAGAGATTCTCCCTCTGCTGCCCAAACTGGATCTCGTTCTGGTCATGAGCGTCGAGCCTGGCTTCGGCGGACAGAAATTCATGCCGAACTGTCTGGATAAGATCCGTATTCTCCGCGAGGCTGCACCCGGGCTGGATATCAGCGTCGACGGCGGCATCAATGCCGAGACCGGTCGCCTCTGCACCGAAGCAGGCGCCAACGTACTGGTGGCAGGTTCCTATGTGTTTGGTTCTTCCAATCCTGCAGCAGCCATTGATTCTCTCCGCTGATCACCCAAAAGGACGTGTTGACTGTGAATTTTACCACCGTGAACGGCCGAAAACAGTCCCGCAGCGTTTTCTTTGCCCTGCTGCCTGTGCTGTTCATGGCTGCATACTACTATGGCGGGCGTGCACTGGCCCTCTGCGGAGTAGGAGCCGGTGTTTCGGTTCTGACCGATCTGCTCTGCCGCAGACTGCAGCGTAAAGAAGCCCGTGAACCCTATGATCTCTCTGCCGTGAATACCGGCATCATCCTTGCCATGCTGCTGCCTGCCTCTGCGCCCTACTGGCTGGCCGGTGTCGGCGCATTTATCGCAGTTGCCATTATCCGGCATCCTTTCGGCGGATACAGCTCGACCATGTTTAACCCGGCAAATACTGCTTTTGCCTTTCTTTTCATCTGCTGGACGACCCTTATCTCCCGATATCCGCTTCCGGGACAGCAATTGCCTCTTACTTCTGATGTCAGTGTCTCGCTTTACGCTTCTCCTGCCGCAAAACTTCTGACCGGCGGTGCCGAAAGACTGGACTGGCTGGATATTCTGATGGGCAACTATGTGGGCCCCATGGGCTGTACCTGTGTGCTGATCCTTCTGCTGTGCGGTCTCTATCTGGCAATCCGCAGAACACTGCACTGGCAGATCCCTGCAGCGGTGATCGCCGTTGTCTCGCTGTTCGCTCTGATGACTCCCCGTGTCAATTCCAGTCACCTTTCTTCGATCACACTGGAACTGATCAGCGGTTCGATGCTGTTCTGCCTGATCTTTATTGCTTCCATCGACAGCGGTGAACTGCATACCGCTCTCGGGCGCTGGGTCTATGGTCTGATCCTGGGTGTTCTGATCGTACTTTTCCGCTCGCTGAGCCGCATCGAAATGGTCACCCCATTCGCCATCATCATCATGAACGCCATTGACCACCGCTGCGATGCTTATGGCACCAAAATCATTGCTTTCTTCGCCGGATGTGGTGCCGGAATCAAAAAGAGTTTCCTCTTCTGTCTGCATGGCATTGGCAAAATCGGTTCCAAAATCTGGGAATGGATCTCTCTGCTGCTGCAGAGGATGGTAGACGGTCCCAAAAAGTGAAAGGAGGCGCAGCATTTTGCGCAGGTTTTATCAGAAACACCGGCAGCAGATCAGCCGCCTCGACAATATTCTGCTCCAGAACCCCGTTCTGGAACGGGGCCTGACGATCGCTCCGGTCATCGTGGCCGGCAATTCGATGAAAAACGGTCTTGCTCTGGGCATTGCTTTTTGTCTGATCACCGGGATCACAGTAGCGCTGACCTGGCTGGTCCCCCGGAATATTGCCTATACCTTCCGCGTCATTCTGAACGCGCTGCTCGCTTCAGTCGTCTTTGTCCCCACAGCGATCCTTGTCGAGATGCTTTTCCCCGGCGTACTGTTCCATCTGGGCATCTATCTTCCCCTGCTGGTGACCAACTCTCTGATCGTACAGAAGAGCGGTTCACGCTATCATACCATGACCGTCAAAGAGATGTTCTGGCAGCTTTTTTGCACTATGATCGGCTTTTTCCTGGTCATTGTACTGGTTTCGGGCGTGAGAGAAGTGCTTGCCTACGGAACTTTCTTAGGAAAAGCTGTACAGTGGATGCGCTTTACAGTAC
>JAFQND010000188.1 GCA_017396055.1 Oscillospiraceae bacterium | reverse complement strand
CGGGCGGCAAGAGCTTCCTCAAGAGCCTGACGGACTTCGTTGGCAACCTGACCGATGACAGGACGCTCTTCGGCGGAAAGCTTGCCCATCTGTTTGAGGATGGCGGTCAGCTCACCCTTTTTGCCCAGATACTTGACGCGCAGAGCATCCAGCTCTTTGGCGTCGGTACAGGCGCGCAGAGCTTCAAGGCCCTGCAGCTTGATCTGTTCCAGTTGTTCGCGCATAACACAAATTCCTTTCTGTTTGTTCCGGAGGAGAAAATAAAAAAGCCTTCGTCCCCCGCTTGGGACGAAGGCCGCTAAAGGCTTCCGTGGTACCACCCAAATTTTTCCGCAGTGCAAAAATACATCCGCAGAAACACTCGCTGCCCGATAACGGCGGCCGGCCGTCATCCCCTACCCGGCCCGGAGGCTTTCAGGGATACCGCTCGCAAGGGAAATTTCGCCGGTTTCCGGAATGTGAGACGGGCTTTCAGCCGGTGACCCGTCCTCTCTGGCGCCCCGGAAGGGCTACTGCACTTGGTCATAGCGTTTTCATAAATGCCATTATAGCACAAAGAATTTATTTTTGCAAGTCTGTTTTTTAAGGAAAATTCCTTGTTATAATAAAGGAATTTTCCTTTCGGAGGCATTTTTATGAAGATGACCTGCAGCGCTCTGACCTTTACCGCCGAAGCGGAAGCGACCGTATATTTTCAGGCAAAAGAAAATTCTTCTGTCGGTTTTTCGGCTGATGCGCCTCTTCTCTGGCGGCTGACCGATTGCTTTGACAACCTGCTGGCAGAGGGCTGTTCCCTGATCCGATCTTCCTCTGACCGCCGCTTCGACGCCCAGGTGAAAATTTCCCACACGGATTTCCTCATTTTTCTGGACAGGAAAGCAAAAACGGTGTAAAATAGAACGGTACCGAACCGTTTCTGCCGGAGTTTCTTCCAAAAAACAGGGCAAATTTCTGCCGAAAATAGGCTAGACGGACAATTTTGCCGAATTGCGCAAAAATCCGAAAAAACTTCAAAAAAATACTTGCTTTTTCCGGGAGAAAATGGTATGATATTAAGGCTGTCACAGTCTGTCATCGTGTCTTGGCGTTTGCCATTGGCAGGGTATGTGAAGCCTATTCATTCGCCGGGCGGAATGCACGGCATCATGTGAGGAGGTGCAAATATGCCTAACATTAAGTCTGCTAAGAAAAGATTAAAAGTTATCGCTACCAAGACTCTGCAGAACAGAATGCTGAAAGGTAAACTGAAGGCTGCTCTGAAAGCTGTCGACGCTGCTGTAGCCAACGGTACCGCTGATGAAGCTGTTGTCAACGCTGCTTACAAAGCAATCGACCAGTCTGCCGCCAAGGGTATTATCCATAAGAACCAGGCTGCCAGAAAGAAAGCTCAGGTTGCTGCTAAGGTTGCCAAAGCTTGATCGTCTGAATCGGTTTGAACATTAAAGCACTGCTCCCCCAACCTCTGGGAGCGGTGCTTTTCGTTTTTTCAGGCAATGTCCGAATAAAATAGTTTTTTGGCTGTACAATCTTCTGAAAATATGATAGGATAAAGACAGTAACCTGAAAGGATGGATTTATATCATGCTGGATTATACCAAACTGACCACCGAGCAGGTCAACCCTGCCACCACCGATATCGACCTTTGCAGCTCTGAAGAGATCGTTCGCCTGATCAACGAAGAGGACAAGAAGATCGCAGAAGCTGTCAGCCTTGTTCTTCCTGAGATCGGCAAAGCTGTCGACGCTATCGTCGCCGGTATGCGCAAGGGCGGCCACCTTTACTATGTGGGCGCAGGCACCAGCGGCCGTCTGGGAGTACTGGATGCTTCTGAATGTCCTCCCACCTACGGCACCGATCCCAGTCTGGTAGTCGGCATTATCGCCGGCGGAGACGTTGCTCTGCGCAATGCCGTTGAGGGTGCTGAAGATGATCCCATCGCCGGTGCAGGCGAGATCTCCAGCCGCAATATCAATGAAAACGATGTCGTTGTCGGCATCACCGCCAGCGGCAGCGCCCGTTATGTCTACGGTGCACTGGAAGAGGCAAGAAAGCGCGGAGCCGTTACCGTTGCAGTCTGCACCACCGCTCACGCCGCCCTGTCCGAAACCGCTGATATCTCCATCCTGCCCGTTGTCGGTCCCGAACCCATCATGGGCAGCACCCGCATGAAATCCGGCACCGCTCAGAAGATGGTGCTCAACATGCTGACCACCGCAACCATGGTCCGTCTGGGCAAGACCTTCCATAACCTGATGGTCGACCTGACCCCCACCAACATCAAGCTGGTCGACCGTACCGCCCGTATCGTCATGCAGGCCACCGGTGCTGACCGCGCCACCGCTGACGCCGCTCTGGCTGCAGCAGGCAACAAGCCCAAAGTCGCCATCGTTTCTCTGCTGACCGGCTGTGACCCCGAAGCTGCCGTAAAGGCTCTTGACGAGTCTGAAGGTCTGGTCCGCGGCGCCATCGCCAAGCTGGGAGGAGGCAAGTGAGATGAAATATCTCATCGGCATTGACGGCGGCGGCACCAAGACCCTGCTTCGTGCCGCCACCTTTGAGCTGGAAGTCCTGGGCGAGATGAGAGGCGGCGCCAGCAATCTGACCGCCCTGCCCGCCGAAACGGTCGAGGCACATCTTACCGCTCTGTTCGACGATTTCTATGCCAAATATCCCCATCTGAAACGGGAAGACTGCGCCGTTGTCGCTTTCGGCACCGCCGGCGTCAGCACCCCCGAAGCCACTGCGATCCAGCACGGTTTTCTGAAAAAGCTGATGCCTTATTCGGAATATGTCATCAGCAGTGACGCGATCCCCCCGCTCTATGCAGGCATTGACGGCGGCGTCGGCATCTCGCTGATCTCCGGCACCGGTTCGGCATGCTTCGGCAGAAACAGCGAAGGCACCCTCTTCCGCGCAGGCGGCTGGGGCCACATCATCGGCGACGAGGGCGGCGGATACGCCATCGGACGGGATTCTCTCACCGCCATCATGCAGGCGTTTGACGGACGCGGTCCCAAAACTGTCCTGACCGAGATGATCTTCTCCCACCTGGGTCTGAACGATGTCTATGACCTGATCGATTGGACCTATCGCCGCGGAAACGGCAAGTCCGAGATCGCAGGTCTTTCCTGGATCACCGAAAAAGCCGCCATCCAGGGCGACGAAGCTGCCATTGCCATCTTTGACAAAGCTGCCGAAGATCTGGCAAAACAGGTCGCCGCTGTGGCAAAGCACCTGCCTGTCGAGGCGCATATCTGCGTCCTCAACGGCAGCAATCTGACCAAAGCACCCATGCTGCGGGACAAACTGTCCGCTCTGCTGCCGGATATCCGGTTTGTCACCACCGAAAAGGATGCCGCCGACGGCTGTCTGGCCATGGCAAAAGAACTGACCTGACCGACAAGAGCCGCCCTGTACCGACGGGGCGGCTTTTCTGCAAAGGAGCACACAAAAATGCCCGAAACTCCCCTTCTGATCCAGACCTCCTCCGCTTCTCACAGCCAGATGATGGGTTATATCCTGCAGAGCCGGGACGGCAGCCTTATCGTTGTCGACGGCGGCTGCACAGCAGACGGTCCTGCCCTTCTGGCACGGCTGAAGAAACTGGGCGGCGAAAAGCCCCGCATCGCCCTCTGGGTCATGACCCATCCCCACAACGACCATACCCACGCTTTTCTCTGTATGCTGAAAAATGCACCAGAGGAATTTTCGG
>JAFQND010000187.1 GCA_017396055.1 Oscillospiraceae bacterium | reverse complement strand
TCTCGCGGACAGCGGTACCAGCGGTGATAACGTCCTCGATGATGATGATGCGGTCGCCGTCAACGGGTTTGTAGCCTACCAGGCTGCCGCCCTCGCCGTGGTCCTTGACTTCCTTGCGGTTGAAGAAGTAAGGCTTGTCGATACCGAACTCTCTTGCCAGAGCGCCGGCAGTGGAAGCTGCCAGAGGAATACCCTTGTAAGCGGGTCCGAACATGGCGTCAAACTCAGCGCCGCAGGTCTCTTTGACCAGCTTTGCATAGAACTTGCCCAGGGTGTCGATCTGAGAGCCGGTGCGGTAGTTGCCGGTGTTGACGAAGTAAGGGGTCTGACGACCGGACTTGGTGGTGAACTGGCCGAAACGGAGCACGTCAGCGCTCATCATAAATTCGATAAATTCTTTTTTATCTGCTGCGATCATAGTTTTACTTCCCTTCCGCGAACTGAATTTTTGCTTGTTAAAATTATAGCATAAACAATGGTGCAACACAACAGTTTTGGGGGAGAAAATTCAGATTATGACGATTTCTTTTTTATGGATATCGTTCACCTAAAGGGATCACAGCCAATGAAACACAGACTGATATCAATATTCCGAATCGCCATCAATTTCGATACAGATTGCAGCCCTGTTTGGGTGGGGCTTAGTTCACTTCCATCGCTCAACCTAACGGTTGAGCCGCGAGAATGCGAGCATTCTCGCAGACTAAGCCGCATAGCGGCGTGTCGGGTCCACCCCGTCACGGGGACGGCTTCGGAATTCGATAGAGTGCAACCGCGTATCATCTTGTCATAACGCTGCCTGGCACAGCTTGCCGATAGATTTCACCCGCGCGGGTCACGCTGCGGAAGCCTGCACCGGTTCGTTGCGCGCATAATCTCGTGCGTTCTTGCCGCTACGCTTTTGCCCTGCGCCCAACCTGCCGGTCGGGCGGTGCCTCAACGGGCAGATAAAGAAAAACGACAATCTCTCACAGTGAATAGAGGTACTGCGTGCAAGTAGGGGCGCTCAGATTAAGCCCGAAGGGTGTATCTATGAGCGCCCCTACAAACTGAAAACTGAAAACTGAAGACTGATAACTGATAACCGCCAACCCGTTTGCAAATTCCTCCCAAAAAAGCTATAATAGATTCGATCAAACCCGAAAGGAGGCCCTCTTGATGGAAAACGCCGCGCTGCAGGCCGAAAAGCTGCTGCTCGAAAAAAACGTCCGTCTGACTTCTTCCCAGAAAACGGGCCTCGACCTCTCGGGAAGACCCACCCTCCTTCTGGCAGTGCCCGGCTCGGGCAAGACCACCGTTCTGACGGCGCGCGCCGCCGCCCTGCTCCTCTCGGGTGTGCCGGCGGGAAAGGTACTCAACCTGACCTTCTCGCGGGAGTCGGCGCGGGATATGTCCGCCCGGTTTGAAAAGATGTTCCCCTCGCTGCCCGTCCCCCGCTTCTCCACCATCCACAGCCTCTGTTACAGCGTCCTTACGGACTATTCCCGCCGCACCGGCAGACCTGTCCCGCCCATGGTCGGCGCCGAAGGACAGCCCACCGCCCAGCAGCTTTTAAGGGAAGTTTTAAGAAAGCGCACCGCCGATTTCATCGAGGAGGAAGATCTGAACGATACGCTCTCGGCCATCGGGCTGTGCAAAAACCTGATGCTCACCAGAGAAGAGATGAAGGACGTTCCCTGTGTGCTGGAACATCTGCCGGAGCTTTTTGACGGCTATCAGCAGCTGAAATCCGACCGCGGGCTGATGGATTATGACGATATTCTTTTATACGCCCTGACTTTTCTTCAAAAGATCCCCGCCCTTCTGGAAAGCTGGAGGGAAAGGTATGACTATATCAACGTGGACGAGAGCCAGGACGTCTCAAAAGTCCAGCTGGAACTGATCCGCCTGTTGAAACCCGACGGAAAGGGACTATTTATGGTGGGCGACGAGGACCAGTCGATCTATGGTTTCCGCGGCGCATATCCCACCGGCATTCTCTCGTTCGAAAAGCTCTTTCCCGGGGCAGCCGTCCACAAAATGGAGGACAATTTCCGCTCGAGACCGGGTATTCTCACCCGCTGTGACAGCTTTATCCGGCTGAGCAGAGACCGCTATGAGAAAACCATCCGCCCTGACCGCGAAGGCTTCGGCGAACCGGTGACGGTGCTGGAGAACAAAACCCCCGAGCAGTTCTGCGGCCGGCTGCTGCAGAAGATCGCCTCGATGAAAGAGGGCGAGACGCTGGGGATCCTCTACCGCAACAATTTAAGCGCCCTTCCGGTGGCGGATCTTTTGCTGGAGGCAGGCGTTCCCTTTTCGGCATCGGCTGCGCCGTCGCTGCTGATCCGTTATCATGTCCGGTCTCTCTGTGACCTTCTGCGGATGGCGGAGGATCCCGGCAATTTCGAGCTCCTTGCCGCTTTCAAAAACACCTTCGATCTGGACCTTGCCGCAAGGGACGAAGTCCTGCGCCGGCGCGGCACCGGAAGCGTCCCCGCTCTGCTCAGACAGGCGGGCGAAAAGCTGGAGCTCCCCCGCACGGAAAAGCTGGGAAAAGTTCTGGAAGAGATCCGCGGCTGTTCGCCCGAAGAGGCACTGAGGGTCATCGAAAAAGAGCTTCGCTTCGGAAAATTCCTGCTGGCCAAGTCCTTCGGCACCGAAGACCCGAACGCCGCCTTCCGGTCCAGTGTTTTCCGTCAGTTCTGCCGCCGGTGTGACACGATCCCCGAGCTCTTCGCCCGCATCGACCGGGTACAGCAGCTGCTCGCCTCACCCGTTTCCCAAAAGGGCGCGCGGGTGTTTCTGACCACCATCCACTCCTCCAAGGGGCTGGAATTTGACCATGTGCTGCTCATCGACTGCTGTGACGGCATCCTGCCGGGCAAGACCTCCCTCGATCTGGCGGCCGAACAGCGCAATGCCGCCTATTTTGAAGAGGTGCGCCTCTTTTATGTGGCTGCCACCCGCGCCAGAGAGACGCTTCTTCTTTCGGGACCGCCTCTGTCGGAAAAGGGGCTGCTGCCCTCCCGCTTCCTTCGCGAGTTCATGCAGCCGGCAAAGAAAAAGCCTTCCCCGAAACCCGCGAAAGCCCCCGTCTACCGAGCGGGCATGACGGTCGCCCATCCCTTTTTCGGCGAGGGAAAGGTCCTTCATGTGGAGGGCGACTTTATCCGCATCGCCTTTGCAGCCGAAGAGAAGACCCTGTCGGTGAGCTATTGCGTTTCCAGGGGGCTGCTGAGCGGAAGGTGAGAGCGCAAAAAAATTTCAGAAGTTTGCGAAGATGCCGCACCGTTCCGGTTATCTTCTCATCAAAAAAAACTATCACTACAAAGGAGAAAACATCATGAGTGAGATCACTTCCGCCATCATCGACGCTTTCGCCAACAACCCCAGCTTCTGTGCCCTGGCCGACAGCATCCGCGCTTCCTTCCGGAATGCTGCCGCAAACGAGACCGTTCTTTTCACCACCGACGCCGAAAATCTCTATGACCTTATTCTGGAAAACATCCCCGAGGAGGTCAGACAGAGCCATCGATGCAGCGCCTGCAAACGGTTCGTCAACCGCTTCGGCGGTCTGGTCGCCATAAACGACGAAGGCGATATCCATCCCGTTATGTGGGACGATGCCCCCGAGTATTACGCCGAGGCAGTCAAGGCTATCACCCGCGCCATCAGAAAAGCAAAGATCACCGGCGTTTTCGTCACCATTGCGGATCATCTGGGCAACGCAGAGTCGGGCGGCTGGAAACATCTGAGCGTTGAGATGCCCGCTCATCTCATTTACAAGGGCCGTCTCTACAAAGCCGGGCAGCACGCCGCCGCCATCGCCGAAGAGCACCGCATGCTCTGTGAAAACATCGGCCGCTATCACATTGAGACCGTTGCGACTGCTTTGAGCCTCCTGCGCAGCAATTCCCTCTATCGCAGCGAAAAGGTCCTCGGTGTTGCCGAATGGTTCTATGATATTCTGGAAAATATCCGCAATTCCCACAAATCTTCCGGCTATCTCTGGAAGAAAGCCGCCTGCGCTCCCGCCGGCTTCTGCCACATCAACGGTTCGATGATCGGCACCCTTCTGGACGATATTGAGGCAGGTCATTCCTTCGACACTGTCAAAGCCAAGTTCGATGCCAAGATGGACCCCTTGAAATATCAGCGTCCCCAAGCTGCCCCCACCGCCGGCAACATTGCCCGCGCCGAAGAGATCTTTGCAAAGCTCGGTCTCGGCGATTCGCTTCAGCGCCGCTTTGCCCGTCTGGACGAGATCGAGAAGATCTGGCAGCCCGCCGCCGAAGCCCCCGCTAAGCGTGACGGTCTCTTTGCCGACCTTCTCCCCCAGGCGAAAAAATCTGTCGTCGAAAACATCAGAGCCCGCATCAGCGGCACCATCACCTGGGAAAAATTCCAGCGCACCGTTCTTCCCAAAGCGAAAAAGATCCGCTATTACGTCGACGGTGCCCGCAGATATTACTGTGCCTATGTCACCGCGGCTGTGGCCGACTCCGCGCCCATCCTTCAGTGGGACCGTGAAGAGAAGCGCAACCCCTTCAGCTGGTATTTCTATCACAACGGCAGCGTGCCCTTCGAATGGAACCTTTCGACCGGCTGGGTCGATGTGACTGCGATCTCTTTCAAGCCCTCCATGTGGAACGGCGGTTTTGAACATCAGGACGCCGGTGTCCTCTTCGTCCTTGACGGAGCAAAAGACACCCGTTATAAGAACTCCGGCTCTGCCATCTTCCCCGAGAACCTCAAGCGCGAGCTCCACGAGGTCCGCTCCACCATCGAAGCCTATTCGGCCAAGCACGCCCTGACCGGCTATGAAGAAGCTTCTGCCTGCGGTATCTTTCTCTCCAACGGACAGAAAACCTCGATCCGCATCCTCGTCACCGACGACCTTGGTGTCAACACCGAATACACCATCGACCGTTGGGACTGATACGCAGGAAATTCCTCAAAAAAATGTGGACTTGCCTTTTCACCGCCCTCCGTCAGCAAAAAACCTGTCCTTGTGTAAAAATCAAACATTCCAGAAAAAGCGGAAATCCTTCCGCTTTTTCTTTTGTTTTATTCAGTTTTTATACGGTTTTCGTTGTTTTGAATAATAATTTGTCTTGTAACAAGAAATTGTTTGGAAGATATTTTTTGCAGGGTTTCAGAAAAGTTCTTGCAAATTATTGGTAAATAGTGTATGATATTACCTGTACTCTTATCTTGGGCATACTGTCACCATGGCCCGGATCAGAAGCTGCTTTATCTATTCCGGCAAAGCGCCGCGCCTGTCAGACGGACAGCGTATGACGTCAGCCGCATATCATAACCTGGAGGTTTCCGAAACATGCCCCGTTACACCGAAATGACCACCGGTCAGCTCCGCGAAGAGCTGGCAAGACTGCAGAATGCATTTGAAGAAAAGGCCGCCGAAGGCCTCAAGCTGGATATGTCCCGCGGCAAGCCCAGCCTGGAACAGCTGGATCTTTCCAACGGTATGCTGGACGTTCTGGACAGCAGCCACACCTCTTATATCGCCGAAAACGGCATCGACGTACGAAACTACGGCTGTCTGGAAGGTATCCCCGAAGCAAGACGCCTCTTTGCCGATATTCTGGGCATCGAAGCGGACGAAGTCTTCATCTGCGGCAACTCCAGCCTGAACATGATGTACGACACCGTTTCCCGCGGCATGCTCTTCGGTTTCCCCGGCGGCGAAAAGCCCTGGGGCCAGCAGCAGAAGATCCGTTTCCTCTGCCCCGCACCCGGCTATGACCGTCACTTTGCCATCTGTGAAGTATTCGGTATCCAGATGATCACCGTTCCCATGACCGCCGAAGGCCCCGACATGAACCTGGTCGAAAGCTGGGTCAACAACGACGAGACCGTCAAGGGTATCTGGTGCGTTCCCCAGTACTCCAACCCCGGCGGCATCACCTATTCCGATGAGACCGTCCGCAGATTTGCAAACCTCAAGCCCGCTGCCGGCGACTTCAGAATCTTCTGGGACAACGCCTACTGCGTCCACCACGTGACCGAGACCCCCGACCATCTGCTCAACCTGATGGACGAGTGCAAAAAGGTCGGCACCGAGGACATGGTCATCATGTTCACCTCCACCTCCAAGATCTCCTTCTCCGGCGCAGGTGTCGCAGCCATCGGCTGCAGCCGCAGAAACATGGAGGCCCTGAAAAAAGTCATTCCCATGCAGATCATCAGCTTTGACAAACTCAACCAGATCCGCCATGTGCGCTTCTTCAAAGACGTTGAGGGCATCCACGAGCATATGGAAAAACACCGTGAGCTGCTCTATCCCCGGTTCCAGATGGTGCTTGACACCTTTGAGCGTGAGCTGGGCGACATGTATGTACCCGAGCTGAGACACAGCCGCGCCAACGAGACCGGCGTTCACTGGACCCATCCCAACGGTGGCTATTTCATCTCGGTGGACACCATGGACGGCTGTGCCGCCCGCACCGTCGAGCTGTGCAAACAGGCCGGCGTGACCCTGACCGGTGCCGGTGCGACCTTCCCCTACGGCAAGGACCCCCACGACCGCAATATCCGCATTGCTCCCTCCTATCCCTCTCTCGAGGAGCTGCAGAAGGCATCCGACATCTTCTGTCTGTGCGTCAAGCTGGCAACTGTCGAAAAGCTGCTCAAGCCCTGATAAAAAGCGAACCCGCCGTTCCGGAAAGGAATGGCGGGTTTTTATTCTGTGATATATGCTATTGGGGCCAGCCCCAAACCCCGCCGGGACTCTGTCCCGACCCCTGCAAGGGCCGCAGGCCCTTGACCCATTGCTTTGGCAATTCAAAACAGCGGCATAAAAGTTTTTGGGGGAAGTCAAGAAGGCCCCCTTTTTTCAAAAAGGGGCCTTTTTGCAGAGCTCGAGACAGAGTCTCGACATCACCGTTTTTTCTTCTTCCCCTTGTTGGG
>JAFQND010000186.1 GCA_017396055.1 Oscillospiraceae bacterium | reverse complement strand
GACAAAGTCGAAAACACCAAAAAGGTCTATCAGAATCTGTATGATTGAGTTTCCAAGCGAAACTCTCAGAATAAACGAAACAAAGGAGAATGCAACATGACTGCAGCTGAACTGAAGAGCAAATTCTTCACCGAAAAGAAAAACGGCGGTCTGAAACTGAGCGTCGAAGAGATCGCTTGCGCCGATGCTTTCTGCGAAGGCTACAAAACCTTCCTGGACAACGCCAAGACCGAATTCGAAGCCGTTGAGACCCTGATCGCCCTGGCAGAAGAGAAAGGTTTTGTTCCTTTTGAACCCGGTAAGAAATATGTCGCCGGCGATAAGGTTTATCTGAACAACCGCGGCAAGGCTCTGATCATGGCTGTCATCGGCGAAGAATGCCTGTGCAAAGGTGTTAATCTGATGGCTTCCCATATCGACTCTCCCCGCATCGACCTCAAACAGGTTCCCCTGTACGAAGCAAGCGAAATGGCTCTTCTGAAGACCCATTACTACGGCGGTATCAAAAAGTATCAGTGGGGTGCTATGCCTCTGGCTCTGCACGGTGTTATCGTCCGTGCTGATATGAGCACTGTCAAGGTCTCCATTGGCGAAGATGAAAATGATCCCGTATTCGTTATCACCGACCTTCTCCCCCATCTGGCAGCCGATCAGATGAAGCGTCCCGCCGGCGAGATCCTCAAAGGCGAAGAACTGAACGTTGTCATCGGCTCCCGCCCCTTCCGTGACGATGAGGCAAGCGAACTGATCAAGCTGAACATTGCTGCCCTGCTGATGGAAAAATACGATATCGTTGAGGCTGACTTCCTGTCTGCTGAACTGGAAATCGTTCCCGCTTACAAGGCAAAGGACGTTGGTCTTGACCGCAGCCTGGTAGGCGCTTACGGCCAGGATGACCGCGTTTGCGCTTACACCTCTGCCAAGGCTCTGCTGGATCTTGAGGCTGCTCCCAAGAAGACCATGATCGCTCTGATGGCTGACAAGGAAGAGATCGGCTCTGTCGGTGCTACCGGTATGAAGGGTGCCTTCCTCAAGTACTTCATCAAGGATCTGGCTGCTCCCTACGGCATCGAGTATCACACTGTCTTCTCTGCTTCCAAGTGCCTGTCTGCTGACGTCAGCGCTGCTGTTGATCCCACCTTCCCTGAAGTTCATGAGAAGATGAATGCTCCCTTCGTCAACTACGGCACCTGCATCATGAAGTTTACCGGTTCCCGCGGCAAGGGCGGCTCCAATGACGCCACTGCTCCCTTCATGGGTTCTGTCCGCAAGATGCTGGACGACGCAGGCGTTCTGTGGCAGACTGCTGAGCTGGGTAAGGTCGACCAGGGCGGCGGCGGCACTGTTGCTGCTTATATCGCTGAGCTGGACGTTGACACCATCGATATCGGTGTTCCCGTTCTGTCCATGCACGCTCCCTTCGAAGTTACCTCCAAGATCGACATCTACTCCACCTATAAAGCATTCTGCGCTTTCGACAAATAAGCCTTTTTGCATGAGAAAACCCGCTCACCTTTCCGGTGGGCGGGTTTTTGTTCAGTAATCGCAGTAAATTTCGTGACCGGGACGGATATTGCCGTCTTTGCCGACAAAACAGAGGTTGCCCACATCAGGCGAGAAACGACCGTCCTCGCGGTAATGAAGATCTGCACATGGGCAATACTGCAGCGCATGAGCCACAAATCCGATATCGTGTTTTATAAAGATGTCCAGCGTGATCTGCACAAGCTTTGCACGGGTCAGGTCATCCGATGCACCCCAACAGCATTCGGAAACGATCAGAGGTTTGCCGTTTGCTTTTGCTTCGGCGGCAAAAGTGCGGACAGTTTCTTCAAAGGCAGGTGCACCTGCCTCCGAGCGGCAGTACATATGGGTCAGATAAACGTCGCAGATATCATCGAACACGTTCATCGATTGATCGCCGGTGGATCCGATGCCAATGGGCTGAGAGATGCCGCCTGCACGGAGACGGTCTCCTCTGCGGGCCGGGGCGGCGTGTAGCTGCCCTCGTCCTCGCCTGTGAAGAGGAAGCACAGACAAAGACAGGCGATCGCCGTCAGCAGCAGCGCTGCCGCTGCCGCCAGCACCATGGG
>JAFQND010000185.1 GCA_017396055.1 Oscillospiraceae bacterium | reverse complement strand
CGGTATCCCCTATGGCTGCGGCTACGGCCTTGAGCTGACAGATGTCTTTACCGGCGAAAACCTGGGCGTCAAGCAGGATGTCTTCAAGCCTGTTGTTCCTCCCCACGGCTGCAAGATGTATCGCGCCAAGATGGTCAAGCTCTGATGGACTGTTTCAGATGCGGCGGACAGCTTTCGGCGGATGAGATTGCGATCTATAAGCGGATGGTAAACCGCGGAGCGACAGAATGTCTCTGTATCCATTGCTTTGCCAAAGAGTTCAGCGTTACCGAAGAGCTGATCCGGGAAAAGATCGAGCATTTCAAAAAGATGGGCTGTACCCTTTTCCCCTGTAATGCCGTGAAAGAGTAAGAAAAAGCCGGACTGATCAGTCCGGCTTTTGTCATGGTATGATTTCATCTTCGGCCTCATATCTGTCCAGCGAAAAGATCAGGATCCGCTCTCTGCGGTCATTCCCCTCAAAGAGATCGCGGCAATCGATCTCATCATAAAAGTTCAGTTCATCCACGGTCATCAGATAGGCGATATATTCATCCGACGGATAGTAGAAGAACAAAAGCATCTCTCTGGGGTTTTCGTAATAAGAATCGATGATCCTCGCCATGACTCTGCGTAGGATCTCCACTGAAAAGGGATTGAAAAAATAGCACCGGTTGATTCCGGACGGCAGTTCATATTCCTCTGCACGGGTCAGTACAAATTCCGCCTTCGCCGTCAAAACAGCATTTTCCCGGTTTTCCAGTGCGTCCCTATAGATATGTTCGTCATATTCGATTCCCGTGGCGGCCGCCTTCGTCTGATGGGACAGGAAGAAACTGGCGCGGCCCTTTCCGCAGCCATAGTCCAGAACCATATCTCCTTCGCGGATCAGGCCGCTGTCGGCAAGCCGCTCCAGAACGCTGTAGGGCGTGGGTTCGTATGGATAACGGTATCGGTCGGCGTTCAGGTCGTCCCTGCCGATCGTTTTTATCTGCAGGAGTTCATCCCATGATTTTTCCTTGTCGCTCATATCTTTCCTCTTCGGTCACACGGAAAAGATCCGCTTTCTTTTACCTGCAGTATAACACAGCAGATGGGCAAAAACAAGGATCTGTGTCACACACGGTAAAAGCCCGTTCCGAAAGGAGCGGGCTTTTGGTTATTGCTCAAGCATTTCCAGGAAGAAATCGTCCAGCGGCTGCCAGTCAGCCTGTTCAGCGGGAGCGATATCGGCGGCTTTTGCCTTGATCTCGAGAAGACTTTCGTCCAGATAGGCGTTGATCACATCCACGCGGGGGATCAGTTTGATCTCGGGAGAGTTCATTTTCAGATCCAGCAGGCGTTCGACGTCGGGCAGGAGCACGGGCTCCAGCTGAGTATCCACCAGATCACGGAAAAGCATGGGCGGGGGCGTTTTTCTTTCCATGACCCATCGTGCGGCGAGCAGCGGCCGGAGCACATAAAAATATTTCTTTGCGCGGACCATTTCGCCTTTGAGATATTCCCGATAGTTGCTGTCAGCCATGCTGAGGTAATGATAAACGGCCTTTTTCGGCGAGAAATACTGTGTCAGCAGCGGCCGCAGTTTTTCGATGAATCCGGTATCGCGGTATACGATGGGCGATGCGGCCCATTCAAAGAGGGTGGGGTTCGCTCCGTGAAGCAGCTGCAGCATCTTGTTCAGATCCCATCCATTGATGTCCAGAAGGTCATTGATAGGCAGTTCAATGGTATCCCGTACCTTTTCCAGCCGGAGATATTCTTCTTTCGGGCGGACATAGAAGAACCGGACATCATAATCACTGTCGGGTGAGGGAAAGCCCCATGCCCGGCTGCCGGATTCCACAGCATGAAGGATGCGGATGTTTTCTTTCTGTTCAAGTTCTTTCAGTTTTTCTGTGATCAGCTCACGCACAGCACTCTCTCCTTTCTTTGAAACAACCTTAACATATTTTGTTTGTGCGGTCAAGCTGTGAAATCAGACGATTCTCACTTTGTATTTTCGCAGCCAGTGGTCCACCTGCAGAAAATAAGCGATGGTCTGCGGGGCGGTCATCAGCTGTCCGTACCACGGTACCGCGCTCTCCGATTCCAGCAGGGCTTCCAGTGCAGTTTTTTTGACCAGCGACAGAAGAGGAGAGGAAGGATCTTCCATGACGTTTCTGAGCCGAAAAGCAACTTCCCGGCGATAAGCGGGATTATGCGTTTTGGGGTAGGGGCTCTTTTTGCGGAACAATACTTCATCCGGCAGCCAGCCGCGCATCGCTTCCCGCAGAAGTCCCTTTTCCTGTCCCTGCCGGTCTTTGAATGCCCACGGCACCGAATAAAGATAATCGGCGATCCTCCAGTCGCAGAAGGGCACCCGCACCTCCAGACCGTTATACATGCTCATCCTGTCTTTCCGGTCGAGCAGTGTCTGCATAAACCAGTCCAGATTCAGCCGCATCATTTCCTGCATCCGCTTTTCTTCGGCAGAAGTACCGGGAAGCGTTTCGGTATCGTCCAATGTTGCCTGATAGCGTTTTTCCATAAAAGCGGCCGGGTCGGTCTGCCATTCGTTCCGCAGAAAAGAGGCGCGCCATTCGGTGGTCTGTGCCCAGGGGAAACCGGCTTTCTGCCGGATCTCCGGATCCCGATACCAGGGATAGCCGCCGAAGATCTCGTCGGCACATTCTCCCGAAAGGGCAACGGTTACATGCTCTTTGATCTCTTTGCAGAACAGAAGCAGTGATGCGTCCACATCGGCCATGCCGGGCAGATCTCTTGCCTCCACGGCATCATAAAGAGCGTCAGCCAGCTGAACGGTATCCAGTAGGACCAGATGATGCTCACCGCTTAGCTGTTCCTGCATTTTCCGGATAAAGGAAGAGTCGCTGTTAGGCTGAAATTTTCCCGCCCTGAAGTATTTTTCGTTGTCCCGATAATCCACCGAGAAAGTATGAAGACATTTTCCCTGTGCGCTCAGCTCTTTGCAGGCTACCGCAGAAATCAGGCTGGAATCCAGCCCGCCGGAGAGAAATGTTCCGATGGGCACATCCGATATCAGCTGCCGCCGGATAGAATCGGTGACCAGAAAGCGGACATGTTCAGCCGTTTCATCAAAAGACTCGGTGTGCTCTCTGGGAAGAAGTTTCCAGTATCGTTTAAGCCGCAGACCGTCTCTGTCAAAGTAACCGCAGTGAGCGGGTCTGACTTCTTCGATCCCTTTGAATACACCATAGCCCGGTGTGCGTCCCGGCCCGTTGAGCATGATCTCTGCAATGCCGTCCCGGTCGATCTCTGCGGGAATGTCCGGATGGGTCAGCAAGGTCTTGATCTCCGACGCAAAGACGAGGGACTCTCCTCTCAGAGCATAGAACAGCGGTTTGACACCCATGCGGTCCCGCGCCAGAAACAGCGCTTTTTCCGGGCTGTCCCAGACGGCAAAGGCAAAAATGCCGTTGAATTTTTCAACGCATCTGTCTTTCCACTCCAGATAGGCTTTCAGAACAACTTCGGTGTCACAGCGGGTGCGGAAGGTGTGCCCCAAAGCTTCCAGCTCCCGGCGCAATTCGGCGGTATTATACAGCTCTCCGTTATACACAACGGAATATTCAACATTATCTTTACAATAAGTCATCGGCTGGACCCCGTTTTTGGGATCGATCACCGAGAGCCTTGCGTGAAGGAGCAAACCGTTTTCCGTGAGCCGCACACCGTCCTGATCCGGACCGCGGCGCTTCATTGTTGTCAGCATGGCGCGGCCCCGTGCATGGATCCCGCAGTCGGGCCGGCGCCTGAAATTGAATTCACCTGCGATGGCACACATGGCATCATCCCCCTTTGTCTTTTATTTTATGCAGCAGCGGGAGAAGCGGTGCGGCAGCTTTTTCATTGAGAACTGTAAGACGGGCGGCCTCTTCCTTGACAAGCGTCTTTCCCCCATGCTATCATGAAAAAAACAAGACCGACAGGAGATGGGGTTATGTATACCAAAGAGCAGATCGCAAAATATCTCGCCCGTATCGGTGTGGAGGGAGAGCTTCCCCTTACTTCGGATACCCTGACAAAGATCGTTTCGGCCCATTATCGCGCGATCCCCTATGAAAACCTGGATATTCTGGCAGGCGTACCGCTCGACCTTTCTGAAGAAGCGCTTTTTGATAAGCTGATCGAACGCAGAAGAGGCGGCTTCTGCTTTGAATTGAACGAGGCGCTGGGTACGCTTCTCTCTTCGCTGGGGTTTTCGGTGACTCATCTGGCGGCCCGGTTTATTCTGGGCGAGCCCGAAAATGTGCTCCCCATGCGGCGGCATCATATTCTTCTGGTCCATCTCGATGACGGCGACTGGCTCTGCGATGCCGGTATTATGCGCGAAGCGCCCCGCAGAGCGCTGAAACTGGTCCCGGGTCTCGTACAGGAAGACGGCATCGGCGCATACAAATTCGTCGAAGATCCCTTCTATGGACATATCCTGATGCAGAAGGTATCCGGCGGTGACTTCGTCCCCTTCTTCGGCTTTACCATGGAACCGCAGATCACACAGGATTTCGTCATGCCATGCTTCTATTGTGAAAAGCATCCCGGCTCTCCCTTTATCAAAGATAATATGGTAGGCATCTATACCGCCGACGGCGCGTGGAATCTCGCCGGAAAAGAACTGCGCCGGCTGAAGGGCGCAGAGATCACCGAGCGCCGTGCTCTGACCGATGAAGAGATCCCCGGTGTACTGCGGGATATTTTCGGTATGCTGTGAAAAGAGGAATATTGCCATGAAAACATCGCTGAAAACTGAGGATATCCGGCCCTATCGGGAAGAAATCCTGCAGAGGATCCGGGAAAAGCACATCCGCACCGGAAGAGGACATGACGGACGGCTCTTTCTCATTTCCACCGCCTATCCCGGTTACTGGCTGGAGCATCTGTACGATTCAGTAGCCTGGGCGAAGCTTTATCCCGAAGACACCGACATAGCCGTGTCCCAGGCCCGCCTTTTTCTGGAGAATCAGCGGGAGGACGGCCGCATCCCATACTGCATACTGGACAATGACCTGATGAACAGCATCCCCGGTCTGACAAAGGCATATACGGGACTGGAATCCTGTCCGCCCGGCGGACTGACGGTCCGCTATTTCCAGCTGCAGGAATGTGTTTCGGCGGCGTCGCTCTGTCTGGATATCTGGCGGCTTGACCCGTCGCAGGATCTGAAATGGTTCTATGACCGGCTGTGCAGATGGGACGAATGGCTCTGCAAAAACCGTATGACCCGCGGAATGGGTCTGGTGGAGACTTTCTGCGGCTTTGATACCGGTCATGACCGAAGCGGACGCTTTGCCGGCATGAAATATCCGGAAAACCCCTGTAAGATCGAAGCAGAATATTCCTATGGCTATCCTGTCGACTGTGACGAAGCGCCGCTGATCTCTCCCGATATCAACGCGGTGTTCTACGGCTCCCGCATGGCACTGGCAGAGATGGCAGAACTTCTCGGCATGGAAGAAGAGGCTGCGGGCTGGCACGAAAAGGCAGCTCAGGTCAAAAAACGGCTGATGGAGGTCTGTTTTGACCCGGAGACCCGCTTCTTCTACGATGTGGATAAACACGACCGGATGATCCGGGTGAAGAGTATTTCGATCACGACTCTTTTCTGTGAACATCTGCTGGACCGCGAGCTCGCCGATGAGATCTACGACCGCTATCTGGCGGCCCCCGATCAGTTCGGAACGCCTTTCCCCTTCCCCGGTACAGCGGTTTCCGACCCCGCATGGGTACAGAACTACAGCGGAAATTCGTGGGGCTTCTATTCTCAGGGCAATGTGGCGATGAGAACCCTTCGCTGGATGGAATATTACGGCAGAAGAGAAGAGATGCTCGCCATGATGGAAACATGGCTCAGAGCATGGTGCCGTCCCGGCATCCTGAAATTCGGACAGGAGCTGCATCCGATCACCGGTGAACCCTCTGCCTGTTCGGAATGGTATTCCACGACGATGCTTTATCTGCTGACCGCCATGAAAACACTGGGAATCTGATCAAAAGTAAAAGCCGGTACGCTTTGCGTATCGGCTTTTTCTCTTATTTTCTTGATACGATGGCAACGCACTGCAGTACAGTGTTTTCCACTGCCAGCAGTATGGTCAGTTCGGCTGCCCGCCTGAACTGCTCGAAAAAGTCCTTCAGTGACCAAAGATTGTCCCCGTAAAGAAACAGCGGCATGAATCCGTAAGCCGTGATGCCGTCATGCTGTTCATACATCAGATTGTAAAGATAATTGATCCCCAGATCCGCCGTCGCCAGTCCGCTGACTGCGAGCAATACCAACGAGATAATACGTACCTTCTTCAGCCTCT
>JAFQND010000184.1 GCA_017396055.1 Oscillospiraceae bacterium | reverse complement strand
GTAGGAAGCCTCGGCATCCAGCTCGTAGTCAGCTTCGCCGACGGTCTTTTCGAAGTAGTACTCTACCTTGTAAGCAGCTGCTGCGGGGGTAACGGGAGTTGCGGGGATCAGGTCGAAGTAGACCTTCAGGGTCAGGATAACGGGAGCGCCGTCTTCACCGGCGGTGGGCATTACAACGATACCGGAAGCGTCAGACAGTTCTTTGTTGAGGCCATAACCGTTGACGGTCAGCTCGTCGGGAGTAACTTCAGCGCCCAGAGCTGCGGTTCTGATGTAGGAAGCCTCGGCATCCAGCTCGTAGTCAGCTTCGCCGACGGTCTTTTCGAAGTAGTACTCTACCTTGTAAGCTGCTGCTGCGGGGGTAACGGGAGTTGCGGGGATCAGGTCGTAGTAAACCTTCAGAGTCAGGATCTCAACGCCAGCTTCGCCGACGGTGGGCATTACAACAACGCCGGAAGTCTCAGACTCGGTCATGTTGTAGACATAGCCGTTGAAGGTCTTGATCTCTGCGTTAACAGTTTCACCCAGAGCTGCGGTCTTGACAGTGGTCAGATCTTCGTTGATGGCATAGGTGTCGCTGTTTGCAGCAGTCTGGAAGTAGTACTCGGTTTTGTAAGCTGCTGCTGCGGGGGTAACGGGAGAAGTCTTGACGTTCCACTTACCATAGATGGTCACATCGTTTTCGGGCATGGTGAAATCAAAAGCTTCTTTGGTGCACTCTTTGTCGACGAACCAGCCGGCGAATTCCCAGTTGTACAGGTTATCGGTGGTCTCGGGGTCAGCTGCGATAACAACGGATTCGTCCTTTGCATACTCTGCGGACTCGGGCAGGATATCAGCTGCATCAGCGGGAACGGAACCTACGAACTCGTAGTTTACTTCGTACAGGACAGGATCGTTCTCGACAACGGTCAGAGCATTGCCTGCTTTGTCAACAACGGTGATCTCACCGTAAGCAACGGTAAGGGTGTAGACTTCGTCAGTGCCGGTGTAGCCGTCGGGAGTCTTGGTCTCGGTGATGGTGTAGGTGAAACCGGAGGGGATGTCTTCAAAGACGACCTTACCGTTTTCGTCGGAAACAGCGGTAGCAACGACGGTCTCGCCGCGCTTGAGGGTGAATTCAGCCTCGCCCAGAGCCTTGCCGGTTCTGGAGTCGACCTTCTGGAACTCGAATTTCTCGCCCAGGTAACCCTTGACCATGGGAGATTTTTCGAAGGTAGCGGTCTTCAGTTCGGGATCGATCTCGCCGTTTTCATCGGTGACCATGTAGGTCAGGGTGATGGTGCCGTTGGTGGGAACGACGCCGTCTTCGTCAGCCAGGAAAGCTTCAGAAGTAGTGTCCAGCTTGACCTTGTAGGTCATGGTGTAGGTATAGGTGGTAACGTCGCCGACAGTGGTGGTGGTGAAGGTTGCGTCGTCCTTCAGGTTCCAGGTGATGTTGTCGTCAGACTCGGTGGCAGTGGTGCCCTGCATGTTGACAGAAACGCCGTCGACAAAGTCGATGCTTTCGCCCATGGGGTCTTCCATGATCCAGGCCTGTGCAGCATTCTTGATGATGGTGGCGATGTTCTTGAAGTACTGAGACAGCTGGCTGCTGTTGGCAGCGTCGAAATACTGATCAATGCCTACATGAGAATCGTTGGTGAGCCAGTTCTTGACGTCGACACGGTTGACGGTGCCGCTCAGGCCGCAGCCTACAACGTACATCTTGGCGGTTTCCTGAATGGAATCAACGACATCGGGAACATCAGTATAGTCGTTGGAATTGCTGCAGTTGTTATTGGGAGCACTGTAACAACCGCTAGAACCCTTCATGAAGACGGCGCTGGTAGTGGTATCTTCGTCATCGACATAGAATGTGGGCAGACCGTCGGTCATCATGATGACATAAGTGGTCTCAATGTCAGAAACTGCAGAGTCAGCCAGCAGGTTGTTGGCCAGTCTCAGACCGCCTTCGATGTTGGTGCCGCCTTCGTCGGTGACATTGTGGGATTCCCAGAAGGACTTGTTATGCTGATGAAGTTCACAGAACTGTCTGCCGGAAGCTGTGTCCTTTACGCCGCAGACAGTGCAGGTGTATTCATCGTTGCTGCCGTAGTTGTTCTTGGTTTTGACCCAGTCAGCAGACTCGCTCCATACATTATGAGTGTGGGAGGCGTCAGTCAGCGAGCAGCCGTAATAGGTACAGCCGGTATTGCTGTAGGTGAATTTGATCTTGACTTTGTTGTCGATGACAGATTTTGCATTGGCTGCTGCACCGTTGACATTAGTCCAGTCCATAACAGTCAGAGCATTGGAGCCGAACTGAACGATGGACAGCATGCGCTCGGCATTGCCTGCATCTTTGACATAGTCATCAATGAAGTTCTTGGCAGCGTCTTTAGCGTTGGTCAGATCGGTGCCTTTCATACTGTTGGAAACGTCCAGAACCAGTACAACTGCTGCATCGGGAGAAGAAGTGATCTCCTGAATGGTTTCGGTGGTCTCAACTTCTACGGTAACTTCAAACTCGTTCTCCACGCCGGTAGCGGCGACAGATTTGGTGATATTGACCTTGCCGTCAGCAAAATCTTCGGTGACTTCTGCGGACACGATCTGCTTTTCAGCCTGAACGGAAGCAGCAGTGGAATCGTCAGCCGCAAAGACATTTGCGCTGAACAGGCTGGAAGCCAGTACAGCTGCGCCCATCAGACCGGACAGGATCCGTTTGAAGGAAGTCTTTTTCTTCATTTGATTGCATCCCCTTTCAAAAATCGTTTCGTACCTGGGAAGGGACGAAACCTTGCGCATCATGCCGGATATTTTGCTCCGACAGATGTTTCGGACGGCTGCTCGTGCAGTACATCCCGATTAACAATGCGGACCATGAGCTTGAAGAGTTCCAGCACACTTCGGAAAGTGAACCATCGGCTGCTTTCTGTCCACAGCAGGGATCCCTGCCAGGTGCTGTTTTTACGATGCTGTACATGGATCACAAAAGTCGCCTGTTCTCCGCGCTTTTTCAGAATTTCTTTCTGGTCCAGCACTTTGTCCGGCAGCGGTCCGATAACCGGCAGCAGAAAACCTTTTTTTCCTCCGGTAAAGGTACGGAACCAGGATTCGTGCTGAGGCATTTCCAGCCGGTCTAACAACCGGTCAAGCTTCAGCGCCAGCGCGTCAACGCCGTCAAAGGCGATCGGCTCTTTATCGTAACAGTGCCATGCTTCGCCCGACAGATCATTTCCCGCACGGTTGAGACACACCGTGACAAGATTCCGGACACCCAGCATCGCACCGCCCACCGGCCGTACGGCTGTATGCTCCTTCATCCGCATCCCTCCTTTGTAAAAAAGTCTGTTGTCGTTTCGCTCGCTTCCCAGCGATCTTATGGTATAAGTATAGCATACAGGCAGTTAAAAAAACGGTTACAATAAGGGAATATTCGAAAAAACTTCACCGTCTTTTTCGACAAAGAATTAAAATTTTCTTTGTGTGTAACCACCAGAAAACGGTTAAAAAACGGAGAATCCACTTTTTTGAAGGTATTTTTGTAACCGACGGTTTTTACCGGGGATTAAATCAGGGAGACCTTTGTAATAATTGTAACCGGCAGAGCGGAACAAGAAAAAGACCTCCTTACGGGAAGGAGGTCTTTGATGTACAGGTATAAGTTTATGCGCCCCAGCCGCTGCCGGAGAACTTGATATCCTCGCCGGACATATCCACACCGACGGCAGGCTCATATTCCCACTTGACCCGCACGCCGCGCGCGTCGGGATGCTGACGGAACTGCTTTTCGATACGTTCGGAAACCATCTGGCAGTTCTCGCGGCTGATGCCCCACAGCATGATCAGGAACTGGCTGGTGCTGTAGCGGGTATAGAAGTCGCCCTTTCTCAGTGCAAGCCGGATCGAGGTGCGCATCGCTTCGGCGGCATCGCGCAGACGGTCGCTGGCCTGAAGGGGAACGCCTTTGGCATCCCGCAGGGTACAGAGCATCAGAAATACGGCCTGACCGGTACGCTCGACCATTCGGGTCAGCACCCGGCAGCTGTCGATAAAGGCAGGATAGCTGCAGTAATAGGCGCCGGGGACCATGTGTTCTTCGCCCACATATTCCCTGATCTCGCTGAGATTGGCGACGCCGTCGTTTTCTTCGTCGGAAAGCCGGCGGTAGATGGCGGCAAGCTCGGGCGAGGGGCTGATGCCCATTTCGTTCATCAGCATATTGGCGACTTCGTCATAAAGCATCATGGCTTCGCGGTAGCGCTGCTGGGCGATATAACACCGCAGCTGGATCAGATAGACCCGCTCCTCATAGGGGCAGACCTGCGAAGCGACCCGCGCAGCCGACATGACATCGGCATATTGTTCGCGTTCCTGGTAATAGAGACAGAGCCGCTCCAGCGCTTCCAGATACCGGCGCTGTGCACGCACGCCGTCGATGGCGACCCATTCCTCGCCTCGGAGGGTGGGCAGAAAATCGCCCTGATACAGATCCATCAGTTCCTGCCAGAGAATAGCCTGTTCTTCGGGCAGTCCCGAAGCAGCGGCACGCTCATACAGCCGGTCAAGCTGTTCCACATCGGTCTCAACGGGGAAAGCACTGTTCCAGCCATAGCAGCCGTTCTGATAGACGATATAATCCTGCTGGGGAAGGCCGGCGGCCACCAGCATTTTTCTCAGGCGGAAGATATTGACCTTCAGATTGTTGACGGGGTCGCCGACCTCGTCTTCCTTATATAAGATCGAGACCAGTTCTTCTTTGGTGAAGGTGCGGTCCCAATGACATACCAGATACTGAAGCAGGTGAGAAGCTTTGGTGGAAGTATTGCGTTCCAGCTGCAGCACAGCGCCGCCGTAGGAAACCGAAAATCCGCCAAATGTTTTGACTTTGATTTTTTCCTGTGTCATCTCTCTTCTCAGACCTCCTTTATGTGAATTGCTCAGAATATAATTTCATATGATTCATTATGAACCAAAAAGCGAAAAATGATTACCCCTTTTGAGTTAAAATTAACGTAAACCCCATTTTCAGCAATTTACCCTAATTTTTTAATTTCTTTCGCACATCAGAATACGGTACGCACGAATCTGACAATGAAAAAATGTTTTTTCGGTCGAAAAAAACAAAAATAATAACAAAGGCCCCGCCTTACGGACGGGATCTTTGTTATTCTGAAGACGTTAAATCATCCGGATGCTCTCATATACCGTTTCGAGTTCCTGTTTCGCGCCCGTAAAGTGCGGCCACTCCCCTTTTCCGCCGAGTCCGTCGCCATGACGCCGGGGAATGATGTGGATGTGAAAATGACCTACCGTCTGACCGGCAGCCTCCCCGTTTGCGCTGAGAATATCCGCTCCGTCATAGCCGCAGCGGCTGACCAGATGATCCGAGACCCTTTTGACCATGCCGATGACCGCGTTCAATGTCTCACGGTCACAGTCCAGAATATTTTCACAGTGTTTTTTGGGGATCACCAGAACATGTCCGTCCGCGTCCCCTGCGATATCCATGAAGGCGATCGTCTTTTCGTCTTCGCACACCTTCAGGCAGGGCTGAGCGCCGCTGCCTATCCTGCAGAAAATACAGTTTTCCATATGGTCTCCTCCATCAGCCGAAGCTTGCGTCCATGATCTTTTTTACCGGGAAAAATTCGCCCAGCTCGATGCCGGTGACGGTCGCCTTTCTGATCTCTCCTGCCATAGCGATGAGTGCATCGGGCAGTTCCTCCACAGGAACACTGTGCCGGTAGATGGTGGCATGGGGCCGCCATCCGGGATAGCCGTTGGCATAGTCCGAGTCAAAATGAAGATGCAGCGCCATCAGTTCATCACTGATCTCAGGCGCCAGCCAGCGGACAACATTGCCGAAATGGCCGAACTCGCCGAAAATTACCTTCAGCGGTTTTGTTCCCGCCGTGACGGCTCTGATGCGGGCGGCGATCTCATCGGCATCCTCCGGGGGATAGCTGCCCAGTGTGATATGATACGGAATATCCTTTGTTTTGGTGTCTTCGCCGTAAATTTCCGCGAAAGCGTCCGAAAGCGCCTGCAGCTTTGCCTGTGTTTCATCGTCAAACACCGCCATAACGGTGATGAACTTTTCTTTCTGAGCCATAAAAACACCTCTTTTTCTATAAAGAAAGCCCGGAGAAATTTTCATTCCTCCGGGCGTTTTCATACGGTTATACAAACACCGTTCTGCTCGTCGAGCGGACTTTCAGATTCCGTCAGAGCAAAAGCCCTGACATCGAAAGTTTTTGAAAGTCGGGGCTTAGGGTGAAACCCCAACCATCACTTCTTTGCTTTGGTATCAACGATCTCCTTGAGCATGGAGGCGAACTCGTCAAAGCTCATGGCGCCCAGATCCTCGCCGGAGCGATGGCGGGGAGAAACGGTGCCGTTTTCCATGTCGCGGTCGCCGACAACGACCATGTAGGGGATCTTTTCGAGGGTAGCTTCGCGGATCTTCTTGCCGATCTTTTCGTTGCGGTAGTCGACCTCAACGCGGAAGCCCATATCGGAGAGGATGCGGGCCTTTTCGGCGCAGTAGTCGGCGGCGCGGTCGGTGACGGGCAGGAAGCGTACCTGTTCGGGAGCCATCCAGGTGGGCAGAGCGCCGGCGTATTCCTCGATCAGATAAGCGAGGGTGCGCTCATAGCAGCCCAGAGAGGTTCTGTGGATGATATAGGGCAG
>JAFQND010000183.1 GCA_017396055.1 Oscillospiraceae bacterium | reverse complement strand
TGGTCCCCAAAATGAACCTTATGGGCCATCAGAGTATTCAGGGCCGTAAAGAAAACGACGGTCTTCTGCTTGGCCATCCCGAGCTGGACGAGACCCCCGAGATCGAAGAGACCTACTATGCCCGCTCGATCTGCCCCAGTCATCCCGATGCGCTTCCCCTCGTCTGTGACCTGATGGACGAGATGGTCGATGTCTTTGAAGCCGACACCCTGCACATCGGCATGGACGAGATCTTTGATATCGGCAAATGTCCCCGCTGCCGTGACAAGTCCACCGGTGAACTGCTGGCCGGATGGGTCACTGCGCTGCACGATCACCTTGCAGCCCGCGGCGTCAAGACCTGGATGTGGGGCGACCGTCTGCTGAATGCCAAAGTGGTCGATCATACCTGGGAAGGCGCCGACAACGGCACCGAGACCGCACTGCCTCTGCTGCCCAAAGATATCGTGATCACCGACTGGCATTACGAAGACCGCGCCGAATATCCTTCCGCTGGAATTTTTGCTGAAGCCGGTCTGCAGGTCTATCTCTGTCCCTTCCGCTCTGCGGAAAATGCTGCAAAATTCATTGATTACTCTGCCGCTCATGATAAGGGCAATATTATCGGTGTCATGGAGACCACCTGGATTCCCCTTAAGTACTTCATGGATGCTCTGGAAGGCATCGAGTTTGCAGAAGGCGCCCGGTACAAAGATGCCGCACCCCATATCGCCGAGTGCTATAAATCTCTCTTCCGCTGTGAAGAATGATCCCGAAAGGAGAAAGTCTCATGCCCCACTTTGAAGAACGCAGCTTCCGGGATATCAAATACATCATCCATTATCCCGAAGATTATAAAGAAGGCGAAAAGCGCCCGGTCATCCTTTTCCTGCACGGTGCGGGAACAAGAGGCGACGATCTCGATGTACTCAAAGGCAACACCTTCTTCAATATCACCGCCGGACATGAGAATTTTCCTTTTATCACCGTCGCTCCTCTCTGTCCCGCAGATAACATCTGGTTCGATCTTTTCGAGCAGCTCAAGGCATTCGCCCTCTTTATTGCAGATGAATCCTTTACCGACAAAACCCATTATTTCTGTATGGGTTACAGCATGGGCGGCTACGGCACATGGCAGATGGGCATGAGCCTGCCGGAAACCTTTGCCGCTATCGTCCCCATCTGCGGCGGCGGTATGTACTGGAACGCCGGCAGACTGAAAGGCGTGCCCGTGTGGGCATTCCACGGTGCGCTGGACACCACCGTTTTCCCCGAAGAATCTCAGAAGATGGTGGATGCCGTCAACAAAAACGGCGGCAGCGCTGTACTGACCATCTTCCCCGAAGACGGCCACGACTCCTGGAGCAACACCTACCGCAGCGCCGAACTGTTCCAATGGATGCTCACCTGTGAAAACCGTCTTATGCAGGCAGAAAACATCTACACTTCGCCCGAACTGTACTGAGGAGAAAGTCTATGAGAAAGAATTTCGGTTCCAAATCGCTGATGTACCCGATGCCCGTGCTGATCATCGCGGCCTATGACGAAGCCGGTGTTCCCAATGCCATGAACGCCGCATGGGGCTGTATCTGTGACTATGACAAAGTCGCCATCGTCCTGGACAAAGGGCACAAAACCACCGCCAATATCCTGAAAAAGGGATTCTTCACCGTCAGCATGGCCGACGCGGCCCATGTGACCGAAGCCGACTATCTGGGTGTTGTATCGGGAAACAAAGTTCCCGACAAACTGGAAAAAGCCGGTCTGCACACCGTAAAGAGCGAGTTTGTCGATGCTCCCGTCATCTGCGAACTGCCCATGGCCATCGAATGCAAGCTTCTCAGCTTCAACGAAGAGTCCGAAATGCTGATCGGTGAGATCGTCAATGTCTCTGCCGAAGAAGCTATTCTCGGTGAGGACGGCCTGATCGATCCCATGAAGCTGCGCCCCATCACCTATGACCCCGCCCGCCACGGTTATTATACCCTCGGTGAGAGAGTCGGCACTGCCTTCCATGACGGCATGAAACTGAAATAAACGTACAAAAGGGACCCGTTAACGGGTCCCTTTCTCTTTTATGCTGCGGATGTGTTCTCTTGGCGGAACGGTCATCTGTTCCCGAAAAACTCTTGCAAAATACATCTGATCCCGATAACCGCAGAGGACTGCGATATCCTTGACACTGGTATAGCCCTGTTCCATCAGCGCACAGGCGTGATTGATCCGGATCGTGTTCAGATACTCCCGGACACCGATGTGAAACTGCTTTTTAAAAGCGGTCGACAGATATTTCGGATGATAGGAAAACTCCTCGCCCAGTCTTGAGAGCGTCAGCTCCGGATCGGAAAAATGATCATCCAGATACTGTTTGATCACAAGCATCCGTTCCTCGGTGCCGGTGACCGTCCGCTCCTTTTCCGAAAGGACCGCCTCTCCGATGCGGGAAAGGGTATAGAGCAGCACGCTCTCACTGATCAGGTCAAGCACCTCACCGTTCATGCCGATGGCACGCTGCCAGAACGCGTTCATCTCCGCGTCGCCCTTAAAAACAAAGTTCCGGCCGGTGATATTCAGCCGCTCCAGCAGAAAAGATGCCCTCAGGCCCAGAAATCCGATGTAAAGATACCGGAAGTTTTCCTCCGCCTCCAGCCGGTAGGGGACCGCCGGAAAGGTGAAAAAGACATCCCCCGGAAAAAGTTCCCGGCTTAGTCCGTTCATCTGCAGAAGGGCTTTCCCCTCTGTGACAAAATGTACCCGGTAGATGCTGTTCAGCCTTCGCTCACGGTTTTCACCCGCTCTGGTCTCATAGACGAAATGCACAGTATGCAGCACATCCGGCACGGGACGACTGGGCACAAACCGACAGATATTATCCATTTTACTTTCCACGGCTGCGGATGACCTTTGCGGGATCGCCTACTGCCACCGAATAGGGCGGAATGGGTTTCACCACCACCGATCCGGCACCGATAATCGAGCCTTCGCCGATATCGCCGGTATACATGATCGTAACGCCCATACCCACATAAACATCCCGGCCGATAGTGACCTTACGGGTGTGACCGCCCTGTTCGATAATGGGGCGGGAGGGATCCTCGAAGATATGGGAATAAGGGGTCAGAGTGATATTCTGTGCCATCAGCACATGCTCGCCAATCTCCAGTCCCACATGCCCGAAAAGAGTTGTGCCGGTACCGATATAGACATGGTCACCGACGGTGATATAGCCGTCATCAGCCCGCTCGGTATCCAGATAGACCCGATCGTTCAGCGTTACATGACTGCCGATGGTGATGCCGCCGGGGCCGCGGGCGATCAGTGTCGCACCGTCACAGACGGTCAC
>JAFQND010000020.1 GCA_017396055.1 Oscillospiraceae bacterium | reverse complement strand
GCAGTACTGGAACACCGGACTCTGTACAGCTATGAAAAAACGCCTGGGTTTGCCGATTTCGAGGCTCTTTACAAACAGTTTATCTCGGATCTTCGGGAACGGGTCGGAGAGATCTATACTGCCTGTCGGGAAAGACTCTGTCCGGAAGATCCCTTTATGTGGAAAAAGCAGTTTCCCTGTACCGTTGTCTCGCTCTTTGAGCAGGGCTGTATCGAAAAAGGACTCTCCTATCTGGAGGGCGGTCCTGTCTACAACATCTATTCACCCCATATAGGCGGATTAGCCGATACGGTCAACAGCCTTTATGCTGTCAGAAAACTGGTCTATGAAGAGAAAAAAGTCACCTTGCCGGAACTGATCCGTATTCTGAAAAATAACTGGGAGGACGCCGAAACGCTGAGGCAGTATGCCCTGAACCGATATACCTATTACGGCAATGACAGTGACGAGGCAGATGATCTCTGCAGGCGGCTGCTGAATGATTTTGCCGATATCTGTGATTCTTTCGACGGCAAATGCGGCTGCCGTATGCCCGGCGGTGTCAGCACCTTCGGAAGACAGCTTGAGTGGGCACCGGGAAGGCTTGCTTCTCCTCACGGCAGAAAGCAGGGTGAGATCCTGGCAGCAAACTGTTCTCCCACACCCGGTACCGACCGGGAAGGTGCCACCGCCATCATCCGTTCCTACTGTAAGAACGATCTGAAAAGACTGCGCAGCGGCGCGGCACTGGATCTGAAGCTGCTTCCCTCCAGCGTCAGGGGTGAGGACGGTCTGCAGGCGCTGATAGCTCTGATGAGAGGTTTTACTGTCCTTGGCGGATTCTTCATGCAACCGGATGTAGCCGATGCTGCCGTACTGAAAGCTGCACAGGAACATCCGGAAGAATATCAGACCCTTTCGGTACGGGTATCGGGCTGGAATGCCAGATTTGTCACGCTGAATAAAGAATGGCAGGACATGGTCATCGCTCAGACAGAACGGGGTGTCTGATATGAAGATCACAGAAATACAGCGATTCTGCATGCATGACGGCCCGGGTGTGCGGACGGTGGTATTTTTCAAAGGCTGTCCGTTAGACTGTGCGTGGTGTCATAATCCCGAAACCAAAAAGCCGGGGCAGCAGATTCTTTATTACAGGCAAAAATGTATCACCTGCGGCGGATGTGCCGCTGTCTGTCCGAATGATGCGCATCACTTTTCCGAAAAACATCTCTTTGACAGAAAAAGCTGTGCTGCCTGTACTGTCTGTGCGGATAACTGCCCGACAGGCGCACTCGTCCCTGCCATGCGGGAAATGACACCGGAAGAGGTGTTCTCCGCCGCAGAGAAAGACAGAGCTTTTTACGGAAGCGAGGGCGGTATTACCCTTTCGGGCGGCGAACCGCTGGCCCAACCGGAAGAGGCGCTTACCCTGCTGAGAATGTGCAGAGAAAAAGGCATCGGCACCGCAGTGGAGACCTGCGGATATTTCGACGGCGAAATTCTTTCGAAACTGGTTTTGCTGACCGATCTTTTCCTTTGGGACTTCAAGCTGGGAGACGAAAAGCTTCATGAAAAATACACCGGTGTTTCCAACCGGAGAATCATCGAAAACCTGCTGAAGGCAGATAGTCTGGGAGCCGAAACGGTCCTGCGCTGCATCATAGTGAAAAACGTCAACATGACACAGGATCATTATGACGCTCTTGCGAAAATATGGAAAAAGCTGACGCACTGCCGGTATGCTGAACTGCTTCCCTATCACGCTTACGGAGGCTCGAAGATGCTGCCGCTGGGACTTGCCGACAACGGTCGGACCGACTGGATCCCGGAAGAAGAAGATCTTGCCCGGGCGAAGGAGATCCTGCGCGAACTGGGTGTCAAAGTAAAATAAAAAAGCCCCCTCGGGGGCTTTTTATTATTCAGCGATTGACCACGTTGATAGGGCTGCCGTCGAGGTAAGCTTTCACATTTGCCACAGTGGTTTCCATGATACGGGCGCGGGCTTCTTTCGGAGCCCAGGAAATATGAGGCGTGATAAAGCAGTTCTCTGCCTTCAGAAGCGGGTTGTCCTCCCGGATGGGCTCGATCGACACCACATCCAGACCGGCAGCATAGATCTTTCCGGAGTTCAAAGCATCGGCGACATCCTGCTCATTCAGCAGCGGGCCGCGGGAATTGTTCAGAAGAATCACACCATCCTTCATTTTTGCGATAGTTTCTTTGCAGATGATGCCCTCGGTTTCGGGGAAGAGCGGACAATGCAGCGAGATCACATCCGACGAGGAGAGAAGAGTGTCCAGATCGACATATTCAGCGATCTCTTTTCCCTGTTCATCGGGAGCGGAATCGCAGGCAATGACCTTCATGCCCAGAGCTTTCGCGATCTTTCCGGTGGCTTTGCCGATGCGGCCGAAGCCGATAATACCCATGGTCTTGCCGTCCAGTTCGATCAGCGGATAATCCCAGTAGCAAAAGTCGATGCTGTTGGTCCATTTTCCTTCATGGACCGTTTTGCTGTGATGGGCCACCCGATGGCAGATCTCCAGAAGCATGGCGATGGCGAACTGTGCCACCGATGCGGTGCCATAAGCGGGAACGTTGGAGACAGGGATGCCCCGCTCTTTTGCGGCGTTCACATCCACCACATTATAACCAGTAGCGAGAACAGCGATATATTTCATGCCGGGACAGGCATCTATTGTTGCGACAGTGATGGGCGACTTGTTGGTGATGACCACCTCGGCGTCGCCGATGCGGGGCAGGATCTCTTCTGTTGGAGTACGGTCATAGACCGTCAGTTCGCCCAGGGTGCCCAGTTCCTCCCAGCTCAGATCGCCGGGGTTTTCGGTATATCCGTCCAGAACGACAATTTTCATAG
This sequence comes from Oscillospiraceae bacterium, assembly GCA_017396055.1. Taxonomy (GTDB): domain Bacteria; phylum Bacillota; class Clostridia; order Oscillospirales; family Ruminococcaceae; genus Faecivivens. The sequence continues at coordinate 5,095 of JAFQND010000020.1, read as the reverse complement.
TTCACTTTCCTTTCGTAGAAAGATTGGGCATTGCTTTTTTCAGTATAAACCGGATGTTGTTTCCAGTCAAGGCGATTCGGTTCAGAAGAAAAAAAGAGGGACAAATGCCCCTCTTTCTGTTATTCCGGCATGTCGCCGTAATTATTTCGCATGTCAAACATCAGCCGGATCAGGCTTTTGTGATACGGAATAAAAGTACCGTCATCGATCATGGCAAGCAGTTCATCACAGGTGACCCATTTCGCTGCCTGTACCTCTTCGGGCTGCAGGACAAGAGAATCAATCTCCACTTCCCGTTCGATGAGATAATAGTCATCAAAGCCGCCGTCAAAATTGACGGTGAAATGAGGACGGACACCTTCGAGGTCAATGGTGAGTCCCAGTTCTTCTCTTGTTTCACGCTCAGCAGCTGTCTTGCTGGAGTCGCCGGCGATGGCACTGCCTCCCACCGAAACATCCCACATGTTGGGCCATCCGTCTTTAAAAGGCTGGCGATGCTGGATCAGCATACGGCCTTTGCGGTCAAAGATACAGACATGGACCACCAGACGATAGTCGCCCTCTTTCATGGGTTCACCGCGGACCATGGTACGGCCGGTGGGCTGACGGTCCGCAGTGAGGATATCCCAGAGTTCCATTATTTCTTGAACAGGCTGCCCAGACCGCCCAGCAGGCTTGCAGCGGTCTCAGCGGTCATTTTAGCCTTGATAGCATCAACAACTGCTTCGATCTGATCGTTGGGCAGATCGATACCGATCAGTTTTTCAACGGTAGCGATGGGATCTTTTTTGAAGTCCTTGCGGAGGTCTTCGTCTTTTGCGAATTTCTCCAGTATTTCTTCAATCTTTTCTTTGATGTTTTCCATGATAAAATCTCCTTTTCGGTTTTATTGCAGCAGTACAGCTTACGCTTTAACTGCCTTATGGAAGATCTTTTTGCCCTTCTTGATGACAACTTCACCGGTCAGAGCGATCTTGGCAGATGCGTCGGTGACCTTTTCGCCGTCGAGAGCGATACCGCCCTGCTGGACCAGACGACGGGCTTCGCCGTTGGAAGCTGCAAGGCCGCACTTGACCAGAAGAGTCAGTACACCGATCTGGCCATCCTGCAGGTCAGCATCGGTGAATTCGGTGGAAGGCATATTGGCGGTGTCGCCGCCGGAGAAGATGTTACGGGCAGCGGCAAGAGCCTTTTCAGCTTCTTCGGTACCGTGAACCATCTGGGTCAGTTCGTATGCCAGACGCTCCTTGGCAGTGTTCAGCTGCTCACCGGTCATAGAAGCTTCCATCTCTTCGATCTCTTCGATAGGAATGAAGGTCAGCATCTTCATGCACTTGATAACATCGGCGTCACCGACATTTCTCCAGTACTGGAAGAAGTCGTAGGGGCTGGTCTTCTTGGCATCCAGCCAGACAGCGTTGCCGGCGGTCTTGCCCATCTTTTTGCCCTGAGAGTCGGTCAGCAGAGTGATAGTCATGGCATGAGCATCCTTACCCAGCTTGCGGCGGATAAGCTCGGTACCGCCCAGCATGTTGCTCCACTGGTCATCGCCGCCGAACTCCAGGTTGCAGCCGTAGTTCTGGAACAGGTAGTAGAAGTCATAGCTCTGCATGATCATGTAGTTGAATTCCAGGAAAGAAAGACCCTTTTCCATTCTCTGCTCATAGCACTTAGCGCGGAGCATGTTGTTGACGCTGAAGCAGGCGCCGACTTCGCGGAGCATGTCAATGTAGTTGAGGTTCATCAGCCAGTCAGCATTGTTGACCATCTGAGCCTTATCTTCACCGAACTCGATGAAGCTTTCCATCTGGCGCTTGAAGCAGGCAGCATTGTAGTCGATGTCTTCTTTGGTCAGCATCTTACGCATATCGGTACGGCCGGAGGGGTCGCCGATCATGGTGGTGCCGCCACCGATGAGGGCGATGGGTTTGTTGCCGGCCAGCTGCAGACGCTTCATCAGGGTCAGAGCCATAAAGTGACCGGCGGTCAGGCTGTCAGCGGTACAGTCAAAGCCAATATAGAAAGTAGCTTTGCCGTTGTCGATCAGTTCGCTTACCAGTGCCTCGTCGGTGACCTGAGCCACCAGACCGCGGCGTTTGAGTTCTTCATAACAAGTCATGATTCAAATTCCTGTCTTTTCCAAAGATCCTTTTTCAAAGGATCAAGTGATCGTTTTTTCATAGCCGATGAGGGTCATCCGTTCGTTGACCTCCATACGGGTACTGTTTCTGCGGTAGCCCAGCTTTTCATAGAGATGACAGTTTCCGGGCTCCTGTTCGATAGTATAGAGCAGCCAGTCGCCGGGCGGAAAATCCTTTTCCATCAGCCGGATGCCGCGCCGGGCGATCCCCCTGTTCTGATAAGCCGGCAGGACAAAGACATTTGACAGGAAAAACCGCGGTACACCTTTTCTGACGGGATCGGAGCTTTTCACATAGAACGAACCGACCTTTTCACCGTCTTCAAGGATAAACCAGCAGCCAAGCATCTCCGGTCTTCTGAACTTGATCTTCATCTCATCCAGGGTGACACAGGCGGGACTGGTGTCATAATCCCGGTACTTTTCCAGAAGCGGTGTGAAGGCTTCCTTCTGCATCTGCCACAAAAGCGGAAGATCCGCTTCGGTGACGGGGACAAGGGTGGTCATGTTTCCTCCTTTCACAGAATGATTTTCGGGCGGAGGAATAAAAAATCCTCTGCCCGCCAAGCGGACAGAGGACGATCCAGCAAAAATCTGAAACGTGTTACCACCTCAGTTTACCGTTTCCTCACGGAAAACGGCCTTAGCGAGTACGGGAAAGATCCGATACTCTCTGCGCTGTAACGGGCACGCCCGGCTTCCCTACTGCTTTCGGTTCAGGTTGCGGCTCAAAGGGGTATTCGGTCTTCTCCTCCCGCGTCCTTACACCGGCCGGACGCTCTCTGCGCGTTGGAAAAAGACGTACTGATCCTTATCATCGCCAATACAGACATGATAGCACATGAAAAGCGGGTTTGTCAAGAGATTATTTCTCTTTTCCGAAACATCCGATCAGCATCAGAGCGATGCCGGCGAGGGTCATTGCTGCGGCGATCACAAGAAAAGCAGTCAGGCCGTATTCATGGACAGTGGTCAACAGCCGCCCGGGAGGAGTGGACCAGCCGGAAACAGGATTGTTCGCTGCAAACAGGACTACAGCCAGAACCCAGATGGTGCCAGTCAGCGAGAGAAAACCGCCGGTGACGATTTTTTTCATATATATTGTTCCTTTCAGGAATATGGTTACTTGTTCTTTTTATTACGGCTGTCCAGCACAGCGCCGAGCAGAAGTCCGAAACAGGGGCCGAGCGTCATGCCAAGAGACAGATTGTCCAATGCCGCACCGAAAGTGACGCCGATTCCCATGCCGAGACAGAGGCCGATGGGCAGCCAGGAGGTCTGATTATCGTTTTTATTTTTGTCTGCCATTACTTTTTCCTCAATACTTTCTCCATCGGTTTTCCCTTTGCAAGTTCGTCTACCATCTTGTCGAGGATGCGGATCTCGCGCATGGGGGATTCTTCGATCAGCTCCACCTTCACGCCGCAGACCGAGCCTTTCACAAGAAAGCGGGCGGGATTCAGACAGGGGGCATCGGTGAAAAAGCTGCCATAATCGCTGTCGCCCTGTAAAAGCTGTTCTATATCGTCAGGGGTATATCCTGTAAGCCATGAGGCGGCCTCGTCCACTTCGGCGCGGGTACGGCCCTTCCGCTCAGCTTTGGCGATCAGGAGAGGATATACTTTCGCAAATTTCATCGAATAGATTTTTTCGTTGGACATCTCTTCACCTCAGTGTTTTCTGTCGTCGAAATAATAGCACAAACTGCCGATCAGACCACCCAGCGTCATGCCGGCGGAGATAAGGATCATGGTATTTCCCAGATATTGACCGGCGATAACGCCGATGACAGCACCGGATCCCAGCCCGAGAAAAACTTTTGCCGCATTTGGATCGGCCGGATAATGTTTCATTGGTTATCCCTCGATCTCGCCGTCGGGACGGAAGCGGATGGAGATCTCGCCGCTGTTCAGGGCGTGAATGCTGCCATCTTCAGCGCGGACGAGCAATCTTCCTTCTTCATCGATATCCAGAGCGACAGCGGGCCAGGCATTGTCATAGCCGCGGACTTCGACCTTCTTTCCGAGGAAGAAAACTGCTTCCCGATAACGGTGGAGCACTTCTTTTTTATTCTCCGGAAAGGCACCGTCACAGAAGATCCGTTCAAAATGTTTTGCAAGGCAGGCGATATAATCGGTGCGGAAAACATGCACACCCGTCTCGGAGACAAGAGAACCGGCAATCGAGCGGATCTCTTCGGCAAAATCTTCCCGCTGCTGATAAAGATTCAAACCGATACCCACAACGGCATATTCGGCTTTTCCGCCTTCACCCACCGAACACTCGGTGAGAATGCCGCAGAGTTTACGGCCATTCAGATAAATATCATTGGTCCACTTGATAAAGGGACGGATGCCGGTCAGTTCTTCGATCGTGTCGAGCATCACTACAGCAGTCATCAGCGTAAGGGTATTCAGCTCAGCCAGGGGCATTTCCGGCCGCAGGATAACAGAAAGGTAGACACCCTGTCCTTCCGGAGACTCAAACCGGCGGGCAAGGCGGCCTCTGCCGGCGGTCTGATGGGCAGCTGCAACGATCGTGCCGTGGGGAGCACCTTCAGAAGCGAGCTGACGGGCGCGGATATTGGTGGAATCCACCGTGTCAAGACATATCGCAGGGCGGCCGATCACACGGGTGGTCAGCTTTTTTTCCACCTCGGCTGCAGAGAAAATATCAGTCAAATCAGACATCATGCATCAGTTCCTTATAGCAGGCGGGCACCTGTTCCTTGTGGCTTCGACGGATCTCTTCCTGGAAAGCGGGATCACGAAGTACATCGACCGTCGTCATGGCGAGACCCTTTGCACCCAGCAGACAGGCTTCATCCGCGCGGGGTGAGATAGCTGCTGCTGCAAAATCGGCATGGTGACAGGCAGCAGGATCATAGGAGATGCTCAGATATTCATGCATGGTGGGGATGGCGATAGAGACATTGCCGGCATCAGAAGAACCGAG